>CALFHQ010000668.1 GCA_937876385.1 uncultured Pseudomonadota bacterium | reverse complement strand
GTGACGCCGTCGCCGTCTTCATCCTCCCCGCTGCAACAGTTCTCACTGGCTCCCTGAGCGATGAACCCGTCGATCCATCCTGCGTAGCGGTCCACGGTCGTATTGGCTCCGAAGGTGCTGCAGCCGTCGCCGTAGGAGTGAACCCCGACCAGATATTCCGTGGCCCCTCTCATCATGAAGACCGGGCCGCCACTGTCGCCTTCGCAGGCGCCACCAGGGTCCATCCAATACCCGAAGGTGTTGAGGTTGAGTCCTGCCCCGCCCATATCGCAACCTTGTTGAATGTCGCAGACTTCAGCCAGAATAGCAGCCACATGGTGTTTGACCCCAGCACCGCTGTATTCCGTGAATCCGAACCCGCACAGGTCAATCTCCGATCCCTGGTCCTCCTGGGACAGCGACAGGTCTTCCGGGAGGCGGGGAATGGGGAGGACGTCGAGAGGGGCCGTTGTCCTCAGCCGTAGAACGCCGATGTCGTTGTCCAAGCCCCAATCGCCAAAATTGGGATGCATCATCCCACCGGACACGAGACGAACCTCGCCCCCGCTCTCCACGTCGGTGCCGAAGAAGACCACGATATTGGTGAACGGCTGGACCGCCTTCAGACAATGGGCGGCCGTCACAACCACCCCGGGGGCGACGAGCGTTCCCGAACAGAAGACCTGTGGGGTCGGTCCAATGGCCAGAGCCACTGCTGCGGCATGAGGCGGCGTCTCGTCGAGAGTGCCGTAGAAGATCGGTTGGTGCACCACCGCGACTTCGACGACGTCGTCCCGCCCACAGCCGGCCAGCAAAAAACCGAGAATAGCGACCGTCGCAGGAAGACACCGGGATCCGCACATCGAAGTCCGTCTTGTCTGCCTGACCTGTGCGGAGCGTTCCTGGAAACCGGATTTGGTGGAGCACATGCGCTTCTCCTTCACGGAATCCGTCCACAGGAGCACCCGCGGTGCTGGCTCCGCCGGACCGCCGAGTACCAAAAGGATGCATAATCTAGTTGTAAACGTCAAGCTCCAACTAGTTGTAAACGTCAAGCTCCAACAATTGCTTTGCGCTGCCTTCGACCACAGGATCTGAGTGGCTCGTGTCCACAATGTTGGATGCAATCGAACCGATGATCGCCCCCAACAACAATGCAACAACGAACAAGGCTATCGACGCGGCGAGGATATGGCCTCTGGCTGTGTTGTTGCCCAGAGATTCCTCCAGAACATACTCACACACGCAGCGAACAGAGAGGTCCAAACCCCTGTGAAAACGGATCCGCATCCAGCGGGTTGTGAGACATCGCCCTGACGTGATGCTGGGTTGTCTAAATTTCAACCTGCCAGCGTGGCAACCCCGCCTCCGGCCCCGTCCTGGAAATATTCTATAACTCCCCATGTGCGGTTGACACCGTGCGTCATGGGGCGTATGTTTTCTTGTGAAAAAAATAACGCTGTGAGCTGGGTCACGGACTGGCTCTCTTCGGCGGAGGCAAAAATGGACCGTTCAAATAGCATTTCAGGCAAGACCATCGGGCGATTGAGCCTCTTCCGCCGGCTGCTTACGGCGCTGAGCTTTGAGGGGAAGACGCACATCTACTCCCACGAGCTTGCCAACATGGCTGGGGTCACGGCAGCCCAGGTTCGAAGAGACTTCATGGTCATTGGGTATTCCGGGAGTCCCGTGAAGGGGTATCACATCACCGAGCTTATCCGATGCGTCAGCCGAGTCTTAGACGACCCCGAAGGGACCAATGTCGCCATCGTCGGGGTCGGCCACCTGGGGCGAGCCATCATGAACTACTTTCAGGGCCGACGCCCGAAGCTTCAGATTGTGGCAGCCTTCGACCGGGATGAGCACAAGGTCAATCGAGTGATTCAGGGAGTTCGCAGCCATTCTTTGTCTGCGTTGAAGGAGGTGGTGGCGCAGCGGCGCATCACCGTGGCCATCATTACTGTCCCGGCCAGCAGTGCCCAGGAAGTGGCAGAACAGTTGGTGGAAGCAGGAGTGCGGGGGCTGGTGAACTTTGCCCCGGTGCCGTTGAGGCTACCCGACGAAGTATCGGTGGAGGATATGGATATCACGATGTCGCTGGAGAAGGTGGCCTACTTCTCCGGCATTTCGGATGCAGGAAAGGAGCGGATGGAGCCATGACCATGGAAGTTGACAGAGTGCTGGATAAGTACCCCCAGGCAGGTCGAGACAGCCTCATTCCCATTTTGCAGGAGGTGCAGGAAGGGGAGGGATTCCTGTCCCAAAATTCCATCGTCCGGATCGGACGACACCTGGGATTGTCCAGCGCAAAAATTTATGGAGTCGCCACGTTCTACAACCAGTTCCGATTCGAGCCCCAGGGACAATTTCACGTGCAGATCTGTCGCGGGACGGCGTGTCATGTTCGGGGTTCAGCGGGGGTTCTTACCGCCTTGGAGAGGGCCTTGGGTCTCAAGGCGGGGGAGACCTCCCAAGACGGCTTGTTCAGCCTGGAGGTTGTCGCCTGTATCGGAGCGTGTGGTTTGGCCCCGGTGATTGCCGTCAACGGGGAGTTCCACGCAGCGGTGACGCCGGAGACAGTCAAGTCCATCATCAATGACTACCGAAAACAGGCCAGGGAAGACGATGACGAAGGATGAAAAGAGGCATTGTTGTGAAGGATGTTGGGAGTTTGCGGACCCGAAATGCCCGGACTTGGTGAAGTGTCTGCTGTTTCGGCCCAGAGGGGTGGTGGACACCATGGCTCGGGAGCGGGTTGATTCCCGGGTGAACGCGCTAAAAAGGGTGGATGTGAGCACCCCGGTAATCTACGTGGGAGCCGGCACTTGCGGCTTGGGGGCGGGTGCTGCCGGGACGCTGGAGGCGGTGCAGGAGTGGATTCGAGTCACCGGGACAAAGGCCCAGGTGATTCAAGTCGGCTGCATCGGTTTGTGTGCCGAGGAGCCCCTTCTGGACGTTCAACTGCCGGGGAAGGCTCGACTTTCGCTGCGCCACGTCACCCGGGACAAGGTCGTGGGGTATCTCGATTCGGTGTTTGCCAACGAGATTCCCGCAAAAGGCGCGCTGATGCAATTTTCGGGGGAAGGGTTGGAGAATTGGCCGTCGGTTCCAACTTGGCAAGAGCATCCGTTCTTTGCGCCTCAAGAGCGCATCGTATTGAAAAACTGCGGCTTGGTGGACCCCGAGAGCATCGGCGAGTACATCGCCCGGGGTGGGTATCAGGCCCTGGCCACGACCCTCACGAATCTCACACGAACCGAGTTGTGCACCCAGGTAGAAAAGAGCGGGCTGCGAGGTCGAGGAGGCGGGGGGTTCCCCACCGGGAAGAAGTGGCGATTTGCCCTGGATACTCCCGCAGACCAGAAGTTCCTGGTTTGCAACGCCGACGAGGGAGACCCGGGGGCTTTCATGGACCGAGCGGTGATCGAAGGGGATCCGCACCGCCTCTTAGAAGGAATGGCCATTGCGGCCTACGCCATCGGCGCTTCCAAGGCCTATGTGTACATTCGAGCGGAATATCCTCTGGCCATCGCTCGCTTGAACGAAGCCATCAAGCAGGCCCACAGCTTTGGACTTCTTGGGGAGAACATCCTGGACAGTGGTTTCAACCTCCACATCATCATCAAGCAGGGGGCGGGAGCCTTTGTGTGTGGAGAGGAAACGGCGCTCATTGCCAGCATCGAAGGAAAGCGTGGGATGCCGCGCCCCAGACCGCCCTATCCGGCGGTTCAA
>CALFHQ010000667.1 GCA_937876385.1 uncultured Pseudomonadota bacterium | reverse complement strand
CCGCGTGGAGCTGAGCGTCGGACTCGACGCACACCTGGAAGGAGAACTCAAATGCCCCGCAGTGACAGCAAATGTCGGGGTTCGAAATCTCGTAGCGTCGGGAATTTCCTTGGGAAATGCTGCCCTGCAACTGAGCGGTCGAATTGGCGACAGAGTGGCCTTCAAGAGCGACAACTTCTTCCCAGGTTTCGAGCTCCAGAAAGGGGAATTTGTCTTCGAAGAGGGAATCCCAGCCTACCTCAACGTCGACCTGGATTTCAGTGAGTTCAAGCTGAAGCAAGCCGTTCCCTCCGTGCCCGAGGAAATCGAGGCGTCGGCTTCCGGAAGCATCTCCGCCCACGTCGACCTGCGACCCGGACGAGAACCCTTCGTCGTTACAGTGGCCATCCCAAAGGAGCAATTGAAGGCGTGCTCCCGCTTCAAGTCATTGAAGCTCTGTGCTCACAACGAAGAGGACTCCGGAATCCTTGTCAACTCCCGGGCGATTACGGTGAAGAATCTCGCCATCACGAGCCCGGGCCATCAGGTGTCGGTGGACGGAGAGCTGGACTTTCGCCGAGGTTGGAACGTTGACGTTGGGTTCACGATGGACCTGTCACGCTTCAAGATCCTCTCCGAAGTATTCGCCTCCTACGCCGGGCTCCTCATGACGGGAGACAAGCCTGTTCATCTCTCGGGAGCCCTGCAAAGCCCCGAACTGTCCGGCGATGTCAAACTCAAGGACGTCTCACTCCTCCCCAGAAACTTCGAAAGCGAACTGGTTGTCGCCAACGCTGCCATCCAACTGCGTGGAAACCTGGCCAAAGGCAATATCCTCGCCATCCTACCGGAGGATGCTCCTCTGGTCGGGGGGATGGACGAGGGGTACTTCAAGGGACACGGCTGGTTCAGGCTGCTGGGATGGAAGCCCGACGGGGGCGTCCTCTATGCAAGCGGTCGAGATATCTACTACCAGCAACCAGGCGAGTACCGGATTCTCGTCAGCCCCCGACTTGAGATCGAACTGAGGAACCTCACAGACCCCGAAAAGGCCAAGAGCCGAATCTCGGGAGAACTCCAGGTCACTGAAGGGGAGTACACCCGGGACTTCGACCGCCTCCTGGGCTCCTTTGCAACCGCCTTCTCTCGATCTCAACAGCGCTACTCCACCCCCATCACCGAGATCTTTCCCTTCCTCAGCACCACCGAGCTCGACCTCACGGTGCGAGGGGGCAACTTCACTGTGTCAAGCCGCTTTCCTTTTGGCGAAACGGAACTTACGGTAGACCTCGATCTTCGAGTCGGAGGTACCCCCGAAAATCTCACCATCTACGACCGGATGCGGGTGGTTCCCGGCGGAATTATTACATACAAAGTGGTCAAGCGCGTCTTCGAAGTCGTGCAGGGAAACGTGGATTTTTCCGGGGACCCGGCCCACCCATACCTGGACGTCAAGGCTCGCACCGAGGTCCTGTACCGAGCCCCTGATGACTACGCAACCACCTGGTCTCTCCAAGAGCGAGAATGGGGGAGACCCGTTGTTATCGAAATCCATATTTCCGGAGAGTACCCCAACATCACTTTCGATCTGTCCAGCGATAGCCCCGAGTTTGACGTCGCAGACCTCCAAACACTCCTCCTCCTGGGAATGACCCGACGGGATCTGGAGGGACGCAACGACAGCGGAAGCGCCGACGTGAGCATCAACATCCTTACAGAAGATGTCGCAGGCCTCGTGAGCAAGCTCATCCTCGCACCCTTCGTGGACGCTGTCTCCCTCGGATTTACCCAGGAAGGGGGGATCAGGGCGGAAACCGAAACCCGCATCGGTCGGGCCATGAACCTCAATACACAAGTCAGACAAGATTCCACCCGTTCGGAATACTCGGCCGGTTTTCAGTTCAAGATAACCGACAGACTATCCCTTGAGGGGAAGATGAAGATGATTCAAGAAGACTCCGAGAGCTTGAGAAACTATGAAGCAAAATTCAGATACCTGATTCCTCTGGACTAGGGAGAACATGCACCGACTCTGGATTGGGACAACCTGCCTCCTCGCCTTGACACTGGCACTGCCGGCCTGGGCGGGGCCCTGTCTTCGACACGAAATTGTGTCGGTGCAGTTCGAAGGATGTCCCGCAGGACAGTGCGCCTCGACGAAGATCCAACAAAGACTCATCTCACTAACAGACCTCGAGCAGCGACGATACTCACCCCAGGAAACCGAGAAAGC
>CALFHQ010000666.1 GCA_937876385.1 uncultured Pseudomonadota bacterium | reverse complement strand
CCAGTCCGCAGGTTCTGCGCGACATCGTAACCGACTTCTTGCGCCTGCTGGGGACTTCGGCCGCTGTGTACGAGAAGGATGGAAGCTACGCCATTGGGATCTTCTCGTCGGGCTGGTGCCGGTTCCTTGACGAATCCTCCCGCTCACTGTGCCAATGTGAAGACAACGTTGAAGCTCTGAACTCGGGCCGTTGGCTTTGCCACGAATCGTGTTGGACCGACGCCTCAAGAGGCGCCATCGAAACCGGCATACCAGCGGACATTGAATGTCACGGCGGCCTGCGCCTCCATGCGGTCCCGATTTCCGCCAACGGCGAGGTCGTCGGTGCGGTCAATTTCGGGTACGGAGATCCGCCATCCAAGCCCGAAGCCTTGGCTGCCATTGCCGAGAAGTATGGTGTCAGCGTCGAGGAATTGCAGTTGCATGCTGCCAGCTACGAAGGCCGCCCACCCTTCCTCGTGGCCCTTGCAAAAGAGAGGCTCCGCGCAGCAGCTCGCATGATCGGAACCATGGTCGAACGGCTCCAGGCACAGCAGCTATCAAAGCAGAACGAAGCGCACCTGCGCGATCTGTTCACAGCCATGAACGAAGGTTTTGCCAGCCACGAGATCGTCTGTAACTCTGATGGAAAGCCCGTTGACTACCGCTTCCTCGACGTCAATCCGTCCTTCGAACGCATGACGGGGCTGAAACGAGCAGATGTCGTCGGACGAACCGTGAAGGAGGTGCTGCCTGAGACGGAGGACTATTGGATCCAGCGATATGGAGAGGTAGCGCTCACCGGAGTACCCGCCTCCTTCGACGCCCCCGCGGCCACCCTGGGCCGGAGCTACTCAGTCAACGCCTACAGCCCCAAACCGGGCCAATTCGCCGTAGTCATTGTCGACATTACGGACCGGGTCAAAGCTGAGGAGAAACGCCTCAATGACGAGCGGAAGCTGATGCAGACGCAGAGGCTGGAGAGCATGGGGGTGCTGGCTGGGGGCATCGCCCATGACTTCAACAATATCTTGATGGCCATTTTGGGCCTCGCAGACATGTCCAGAGAAGACGCTCCCATGGGGACAGCCTTGCACGAGAACCTGGGCGAAATCATCTCGGCTTCGAGACGGGCAGCAGAGCTCTGTCGCCAGATGCTGGCATACGCAGGCAAGGGGAAGTACAACCCCGGTCCTCAGGATCTCAACAACATCATCGAGGAGATGACCCAACTCCTGAACATATCGATAGCAAAGAGCAACGTTCTCAAGTTTCGCCCGGCGCCAGAGCTCCCGGCAGCTCACGGCGACGCCTCCCAGCTTCGACAAGTCCTCATGAACCTGGTCATCAACGCCTCCGAAGCCATCGGAGACAAGAGCGGTGTCATCACCGTTTCTACGGGTGCGATGGATTGCTCGGAGGCCTATTTGCGGGAGACCAGCGTCATGGCTCCGATTCCGCCGGGTCCGTACGTCTATGTCGAAGTTTCGGACACGGGCTGCGGAATGACGAAGGAAGAGCAGCAGCGCATCTTCGAACCGTTCTTCAGCACCAAATTCACGGGGCGAGGCCTTGGGATGTCCACGGTGCTCGGCATCGTCCAGTCCCATCAGGGGGCCGTGAAGCTCTATTCGGAGAAGGACCACGGCACCACCTTCAAGATACTCCTGCCCATTTCCACGGAGGACAGATGGAACGCCGCCGTAGACACCGATGCCGGCGGAAACGAGGAGGATTGGAAGGGGTGCGGGACGATACTCGCCGTGGGCGACGAGGAGACCAACATCGCCTTGGCCAAGATCATGCTGACCAGTTTGGGGTTCGACGTCCTGACGGCTCAAGATGGCCAAGAAGCTTTGCAGGTTTTCGCCGGACAGAAGGACAAGATCTGCCTGGTTCTGATGGACCTGACCATGCCCCACATGAACGGTGAGGTGGCCTTCCGTGAAATGAAGCTCATCAAGCCAGACGTCCGCGTCATCTTGACTAGTGGATACACGCAGCACGAGATCACTGCCCGGTTTGCGGGCAAGGGGTTGGCGGGGTTCATTGAGAAGCCGTTTACCAAAGGGGACCTCAGGCGGCACATCCGAGAAGCCCTGGATCTCACCGACTGACATCCCCCTCTTCGGGAGTCAAGCCACCGACTGCTCTCCCTTGGGTTACTGGTGTGGACGGGGTATCATGGCCCCGGGAAAAAATCTCAACCAAATTCTCAACTGGCGACAAGGTAGGGGGTGGAGATGGAATGAGTGAGGACCTGCTCGTTACACAGCCGGAACTCCTCAGGGCCTTCCGACGGGGGAAAAAAGAGGCCATGAGAGCGGTGTTTCATGCATACGAACCGCTGGTGAGAGGCATAGCCTGTCGGGGGTTTGGGGATTTCCGAGGATACATCAGCGCATGCGACGTGGACGACGCCGTGTCGGCGACCTTTGCTGCCGCGTTCTCTACCCAGGCTCGCCTTCGATACGACGGACTCTCCCCCTACTCTGGATACCTCGGTGGAATCGCCCGCAACACCATTCGCTCCATGGGCCGAAAGAGGGGTCGAGAGCTGGCCCTGTCTGGCGACCAACAACTCGATAGCCTCTGCGACCTTGGGGGCACTCCAGAAGAGCACTCGATACGAGCCGAAGAGTCTCTGTTGGCCAGACGTTTCAAGGAGCACCTCGAGGATCCCCTGCTCGTTTCCATCTGCGAACTCCATTTGGGGAAGGGGCAGTCAGAAGCCGCAGTGGCCGGCGAATTGGGCATCACCAGACATCAGGTCCGCAAGGCTCTCAAAGCCATTCGCAAGCGGATTTCAACCTTCTTGAAATCGGAGGGGCTTGAGCCATGAGAACGCACCGGCATTTTCATCGCCTCATGGACCGGCGCCTCCTGGGTCCAGAACTGACCGGCAACGAAGAACAGAAGCTTCGGGCGCACCTCGACGGTTGCGTCCATTGCCGCACCCACTACGACCAGAAATCCCATCACGTTCACCTCCTCGTGGGGCGACCAGATGACTCTCCCACCTCCGCTGCCTTGGCCTCACAATTCGAAGGAATTTTTCAATCCATTCAAGAGAAGAAAGAGCCGTCTGGAGCCCTCACCGCTCGCTTCTGGCTCCTTCGAGGCGCTGTGTTGGCAGCATCGCTGGTGGCCGTTTTTGTGCTTCCCACGATGCTTCAGGAGAGAGAGATACAAAAGGAGTATACAGGCATTCGGGGCGGTGCCACGGAGTTGAAACCCGCTTCCCTGGGAATCTCTGGAGTGGACGAGGAGGGGCTGGAGTACGAAGTAGTGCACGGGGCGGGAGTCTGCCCCCACGACACACTGCGACTGTATGCCAGGATCCGTTCGCCCGAATACGAAAACGTCTTCGTCTTTGGATTCCAGGACGGGGATCCCGAACCAACCTGGTACTTCCCGAGCGAAGAAGAAGGGCTCAGTTTCCACGTAGATTTTGATCCAACTGAGGCGTGGATGTTTCCCTTTGAGATTCCCATGGAGGACAACCACCGGCCAGAAGCGACCTTACACGTGGTCTCAGTGTTCACCGGTGATCCCTTGCATCTTGAGGCCGTCCAGTCCCTTTGGCATCAGTCGCCAAACAACGATCCGCTCCCGGGGTTCATTGCTTCGTTGAGCGCTTCCAACGTCCTCGTGGAAGTTTCAACCATCCAGATAACGCACAAAGCGTGCAAAGGAGGGCAACCATGAATATCAATCGGGTTTTCCTGATAGTCCTTCTGATGCCCCTTGCGCTCACAGTTGTCACCAACGAGGCGACCGCTGCAACATCCTATGCGCTGGTGGTGGGGAACAACACCTCTCAAAGTCCAGACCTCCCAACGCTGCAATATGCGGACGACGATGCCCTTCGAACGGGACGCCTTCTGGAAGGTCTGGGAGTCAAAGCGGTGGTCCTGGCCCACCCCGATGACGACACCACTCGTCTCTACCCAAACCAGAAGGGCACCCCGGTGACCAGAGCGAAGGTCCTCGAAGCCATGGATCGCCTGGTGAAAACGGTGAGTGATGCCCCTGACTCCCACCACCGAGTTCTCTACTTCGTCTTCTCGGGACACGGGAGCTACGATGACGAAGGACGCGGCTTCCTTCACATGGAAGACGGACGTCTCACCACCCGAGACCTGTTCTCCCACCTCATCGCACCAACCGCCGGGGTCTGCGATGTGGTAATCGTTCTGGACAGTTGCAACGCCGAATTCCTGGTCCAAAGTCGAGGCTCCGCCACCCGACGCAAGGCAGGAGCTAGAACCCTGCACATGGAAGACTACGACCATGTCGGCCTTGTTCTCTCGGCGTCCCTTACCGGAGAAACCCGAGAATGGGGGCGCTACCTCGGTGGCATTTTCAGCCACCAGTTCCGCTCCGCCATCAGCGGCGGCGCGGATGCGAACTGCGACGGCGAAGTGTCCTTTCCCGAATTGGCCGGTTTCCTTGACGCTGCCAACTCCGCCATTACCAACCCGCAGTTTCGACTGAAACCGTACGTTCGTCCTCCCCTGGGTCATCCCGAACTCTCGGCTGCCTCGCCAGGCAAGGCACCGGGGCTTGTCCCACTGGAGCTGGACGGAGCACGGCCACTGCGGGCCAGCGTATTCGACGAACACCTCCTTCGTTACGCCGATTACAACGTCGGCGCCGGTTGCCCTACAGCAGTTGGCCTCCTGCCCGGCACGACCTACACCGTTCGTGTCGATAGCCGAGACTATTTGGCACCGGCCGTTGCGGGGAGTGCGCTGAAGCTTTCGGCCCTGTCTCCAGAGCCCTCTGGACGGATCACCGCCAAGGGGGCCGACGCCTATTTCTTGAAACATCTCTTCGAGGCACCCTACTCAGAGAAGTACTACCGGCGCTATACGTCCGGCCCATACCAGCGAAGCCTTGTCGTCAGTCACAGCTATCCCCGGGCGTGGTACGACAATCCGGTGGGGTGGATCGCCGTGGGTGCGGGTGTTGCCTCGGCGGTTACCGCGGGGGTGATGCTCTCCCTTGCCATGGATTCGAGGGACAAGGCGAGGCGCTCCATCTGGGCGGAGGACATCGCCGGTTACAACGAAGATGTAGATCGGTACAATACGGCATCGGGTGTTCTGTGGGGTGTCGCGGGTGCCGCGTTGAGTGCCGGAGTCGCCCTGTTCATCTGGGATCGTCCCTGGGTGGAAGAGCAGGTGGTCCCTCAGTTCTCGGCCCCCCTGATTGCCCCGGAAGAGAATGCAAACAGCGGGGACAAGTGATCTCAATGAACCGACAAGTCAGACAAGGCGGCGGGCGTCTGAGAGTGCCAAAGCTGTGGCCTTTGTTGGCGCTGCTTTGGGCCGTGTCGTGCGTCGACGGTGTGGATGTCTCCTCGGGAGCCTGCGACGAAAACCACCCCTGTCCCTCTGGTCATGTTTGCCTGGACGGGCTTTGCCTGCCCGAGGGGCGAGTGGTTTGTGATTCCGAAAGGGAGTGCCCCGTGGGCGTGTGCGACGAAGAGCGGAACCTCTGCGTCACGTGCGTAGCTGACAGTCAGTGCCAGTACGGTGTTTGCCACCCCACGGCGAAGGTGTGTGTAGGGTGCATCCACGATGAGGATTGTGTCCAGGGAGTGTGCCTACCTCAGTCCCGCACTTGCGTCGGATGTCGGAGTCATTCAGATTGCACCACCGGATTGTGCAACATCGGCAACCACGTGTGTATCGGATGCAAGTCGGACAAGCAATGCCCATCGGGGGCATGCGAGGAGGCCACCGGAATTTGCGAAGAAAGTTCAACCGAAACCGGGGGTCGGTAACAAGGTACGGATGACATCGATTTGAAAAGATACTCGAACGAGATACAAAACCTGTTTTGGGAGGTCCAACGATGAAACGATATTTTTCCATGGGAGCGGCGCTGTTGACGGTGCTGGTATTGGCTCTGTCCGGATGCGATTTTGGGAGCGACGAGCCCCAATTGGATGTAGTGCAAGGAAACCTCTGCACGAGTGATTCCGACTGCGACGGCGGTGGCGTTTGCGACCTGAGTTCGGGAACCTGCGTGGGTTGTGTATCCGATTCGGATTGCGCGGCCGGACGGTTCTGCAACGTCGAAAAACAGCAGTGCGTCGCGTGCGTCTCGGACGACAGTTGCGCCACGGGCGTTTGTGACGAAGGCGCCGGAATCTGTATCGAATGCAAGGCGGATTCCGATTGCGCCAGCGGCCAGTGTGACGAAAGCACGGGGGTGTGTCTGGAGTGCGGCGCGGACAGCGACTGTGCCACCGGCAATCCTTGTGAAGTGGGCGCTTGCATGCAGGGCCAGTGCATCTACGGGAATCTCGCCCAGGGTGTTGCTTGCAATGACGGGGACCCGTGCACATTGCAAGACTCTTGTGTTGACGGGGAATGCATCGGGGGAATCCTCGATCCAAACTGTGAGATCCCGGTGGATCCTTGTGAGGAGTTGGGAGACGGAGCGCCGTGCGACGACGGAGATCCCTGCACCTTGGACGACTTCTGCTTCGGCGGATTGTGCGTCGGTGACACAGTGGCTCCGGAGTGCCTGGGAGAGGATATCGACGCAGACGGCTTCTCGGTGGCGGAGGGGGACTGCGATGACCTGAACCCCGAAATTCATCCCGGCGCTGTGGAAGTGTGCGATGGGCTTGACAACGATTGCAATGGAATCGCCGACGATGGATGCCAGAGCGATTGTGTGGTGAGTGGCTGCAGTGCAGAAATCTGCGCCTCCGAACCCATGGACTCTGATTGCATGTGGCTTCCCGAATACGAATGTCTGAAATTCGCCATTTGCGGTCCTTACAGCGCAAACGGTAGCTGTGGGTGGTTGGAAACTCCACAGTACGTGGCGTGCATGGAGAATATCCAGCAGCCCTGCACCTCGAACATGGACTGTGCTCCCGGCCAGGTTTGCATGAACGGCATGTGCCTGTATGGCGACAACCAGTGCGAGACCGAGGGTGGCGAGTGCTTCCCTTACAACGACATGGCCATGTCACCCACGCAGTGCCCCGTTGGAATGGCTCAGGTTGATTTCTCGGGCTGCACCGCCGATGAAATCTGCTGCCTGCAAACCGGTTGCCTTCCCGAAGTCTGCGGCGACGGCCTCGACAACGATTGCGATGGCATGATCGACGAGGACTGCCCCGTGGAGTGCATCGACCTGAGCAACGTGAACTTTGGCGTGTGCATGGCGATCATCGGAGTAGGCTTCGTCAACGGCCAGTGCATGGGGATCTCAGGATGTAGCTGCGGAGAATACTGCAGCGCCATCTTCGAGACCATCGAAGAGTGCAAGATCGCTTGCGACGTTTCCGTGTGCGCCAACGTCCTGTGCGATGATGGTTTTGTCTGCGACCCAGCCACAGGAGTGTGCGTCCCCACGACGTGCGCCAACGGCATGCCGTGCGAGCCAGGGTTCATTTGCGACCCGGCCACCGGAGAATGCGTCCCGGCTCCGTGCGCCGACGACGCAGACTGTCCAGATGGGCTCATCTGCGATGCGCCAACTGGGACGTGCGTTCCCGGTGTGACTGGCTGCTTTGCAGATAACCAGTGTGCAGCGGGACAGTATTGCTTCTTCTCGAACTGCGCCGTGGAGACCGGAGAGTGCATTGCCGTACCAACAATGTGTCCTCAATACTGGTCACCGGTTTGCGCCTGCAACGGAGAAACCTATGGCAACATTTGCCAACTCCAAGCATCGAAGCAGGACCTGGACCACCCGGGTGAATGTGGCAACATCGGCGACGCCGATGGTGACGGCTTCCCCGTGCCGGAGGATTGCGACGACTACAATGCGCAAGTCTTTCCGGGAGCCCAGGAACTGTGCGACGGAATGGACAATGACTGCGACGGCGAGGTGGACGAGACTTGCGGACAGTGCGTTGACCTGTCCAACGTGAACTTCGGCGATTGCGAGATGATCCTTGGAATCGGCTTGGTCAACGGCCAATGCCAGTATGTCTCCGGATGCGGATGCGGCAACTACTGCGACGCCTTCTTCCAGAGCATGGAGGCGTGCAAGACCGCGTGCGGCCTAGTCAGCGATTGCATGGCGTCGGGAGCTTTCTGCGAAGCACAACTTGACCCCACTTTCCCTCCCTACTGCCCCAACGGCTCGGCAGAAGTAGACCTCGGCGGATGTGGACTCGGAGAGATCTGCTGCATGCCCACCACGTATTGCGCCTCCAACGCCGATTGCCCCGCAGGGGAAGTTTGCGAGAATGCGAAGTGCGTGGCCAACCCCCAATACTGCTGGGTGGACGAGCAATGCGCCCAGGGATCCTACTGCTACTACTCGGATTGTGCCGTGGAGACCGGTGTCTGCCAGGTGATGCCGGTCAGTTGCCCCTACCTCTGGGACCCTGT
>CALFHQ010000665.1 GCA_937876385.1 uncultured Pseudomonadota bacterium | reverse complement strand
AGATCCCCTTTCGTCCCCTGTAGCCCGTCCCGCCACAATCCGGGCACCCCACGGCCGAGTAAATCGTCCGAGGCTTCCCGTCGTCCACACCCAGTTGGCGAAGCTGCAGCGGGCTGGCCTCGTAGGGCTCCTTGCACGAATTGCACAACACTCGTACCAGACGTTGGGCCTGGATGGCCATGACCGAAGAGGCGATCAAGAAGGGTTCAACCCCCATGTCCACCAAACGGGTAAAGGTCGACGGCGCATCGTTGGTGTGAACCGTGCTGAACACAAGGTGACCAGTCAACGAAGCCTGCACGGCAATCTCCACCGTCTCCTTGTCTCGAATTTCACCCACCAGAATGACGTCGGGGTCCTGTCGCAGGAAGGCTCGAAGAGCCGACGCAAACGTCACATCGATTTTCGGATTCACCTGCATCTGGTTGATACCCGTCATCTGGTATTCGACGGGGTCTTCCACCGTGAGAATCTTCTTGTCCGGAGAGTTGATTGTCGCCAGCGCTGCATACAGCGTCGTCGTCTTTCCAGACCCCGTCGGCCCCGTCACCAGGATAATCCCGTGGGGCCGTCGAATGAGGGCATCCATGGCTCGGTGAGCACCTTCGTCAAGGCCCAGGTCCCGCAACTCCAGAAGGGTTGCCGACCGGTCCAACAATCGAAGCACCAAGCTCTCCCCGTTGGCAACAGGGATGGTGGAGAGACGAAGGTCGACGTCGCGACCGGCGATTCGAATTCGAATTCGGCCGTCCTGGGGACGCCGCTTCTCAGCGATGTTCAAGTTGCCCATGATCTTGACACGAGAGATGATGCTCGCCTGGAGTCGCTTTGGAACTTCCAGAATCTCGTGAAGCACACCGTCCTTTCGAAAACGCACCATGATGCTCTTCTCGAACGGCTCAAAGTGAATATCAGAGGCTTTCTCCTTGACCGCCTGGGTCAAGATGGAGTTCACAAGGCGGATGATGGGGGCTTCGTCGTCCTCTTCCAGGAGATCCTTGGTGCTCTCTTCGAGGTCATGGGCCAACTGGTCCAAATCCTCAGAGTCCTGGATGTCGCCCATCACTTGCTGGGCGCCTCCCTTCCTGTCATATTGCTGGGTCAGCAGCGCAAAGACCGTCTCAGGGGTGGCAACCATCGAGTCCACGCCGCTTCCCAACATCGCAGCGACGTCGTCCAGCACCGTGGTGTCCGTCGGATCGGTTACAGCAACTACCACCCGCCCGCGACGACGAAACAGCGGAACGAAACCGTGCTGCTTGGCAAACGCCAGGGTGAAGGGCTCCACCAAAGAGGGATCCAACTTCTCCTTGTCCAATTCGTCCAGGTACGCCATGCCGAACTGTTGACCCAACGCCCGGGCCAGATCCTTTACCGTCACCAACCCTTCTGCGGTGAGAATCTCCCCCAGACGACCGCTGCGCTCCTTCTGCAGCTTCAGGGCTTCCCCCAGCTCAGCGTCCGAGAGTTCTCCCATCCCCTCCAAGATTTCTCCGATGGGGCGCTGGTCGAACATCATGGCTCGATTTGTCTCGTCTTTCATGATTCGGCTCTACCTTCCTGTGAGACTCTATTCCTCCGAGTCTGTCTTCGTGGGATCGTACTCAAGGTCGTGGGTCTCGGGCGGTCCAACCAGATCCACCGCAGTTCCTTCAAACTCAGCACGCTCCCGAGCTTCTCGCTCGGTTCGCGCTCGGTCCACAACCTGACGCATCTTCTCCAAACCACCGTTCTTCTTCCGGTAGTCCACAATCCCCTTGGTCTCCAACTCCTTCGAAGACAGGTAGTCGGCGAAGCGGCGAATCTCTTCCATCCGCTCTCGGTGAATCCGAGCCAGATCGGAGGGGTCGTCGATGATGTGGGGGATGATGATCATGAGGAGGTTCTTCTTCTCCGTCGTCTTGATCGTCTGACGGAAGAAGATACCCACCAACGGGATGTCGCCGAGGAACGGAACCTTGTCAACACCTTCGGATTCCGTGTCACGAATCAAACCACCGATTACCACCGGCTGCTGATCCCGCACCACCACTGTGTTGGTCACCTTTCGTTTCGAGGTCGTGGGACCCAACTCCCGGTCAATGCTCTCGACGTCTTCAATGGACTGTTCAATCTCCAGACGAACATAGTTCGACTCGTTGACGTGAGGAGTGATTTTCAAGGTCAAGTCCACGTCGATTCGTTGCACCATGCCCATTCCAAGACCGCCCAGCATACTGGAACCCAATCCGCCCAGCCCACCTGCGAGGGCGTTGCTTGCTCCACCGAGTCCGCCCAAACCAGCCAGACTGGAGAGTCCACCCAATCCACCCATGCTGGAAGCACGATACGGGATCTGCTTCCCAACCTGGATCTCCGCTTCTTCGTTGTCCGTAGTCAGGATGTGCGGTGTGGAGAGAATGTTCACGTCGGAGTTCGATGCGATGGCCTGCAGCATGAACCCAAAGGTTGGGATGCTGAGGTCGCCCGAAACCGCCCCTCCAGAACCGGTGGAGACATCCACCAACGGACCCTGGAGGCCAATGGCCCCGCCGCCGCCGGTGAGCTGTGTCATGTCGAAGCCGCTGATCCCCAGCCCTCCGGCGCCAAACAGCAATGGCACCGTCTCTCCCCCGCTGGTGAAGGTGGTCCCGGCACTTCCGGAGATCCCAAACTTCCGCTCTTTGTTGGAGGAGATCTCCATGATAATTGCCTCGACGTAAACCTGTCGACGGCGGATGTCGAGCTTCTGGACGACTTTCTTCAAGCTGTTGAAGTCTTTGAGCGACGCTTCAATGATCAATGAGTTGGTCTGCTTGTGGGCGGTGATTTTCACCTCCCCTTCAAACAAGCCAGCCACTCCCGAACCCGCGCTCGCTGCGGCTCCCGGCCTGCCACCTCGAGGGGTGGAACGGGCGCTGCTCGACGATGCGAGGTTTGACAGGGTGGACGCCAACTCTTCGGCGTCCGCATTTTCAAGGTAGTAAATGTGAATCTGCCCTTCCCCCGGAATGGGAACGTCCACCTTGCGAAGGAGACGGTCCACGTGGAGGTAGGTGGTGGAGTTGCACAGCAAGATAAGCTGATTGGTTCTCTCATCCGCCATGACTTTGCTGACTTTGATTTGCTCGTCGGCGTCCTTGTTCACCGAAGAAGGAGTGCTGGGTGCAGCGGCCTGCTTTCTACGAGAAGCTCGAGTCGCTCTTGTCGTTCGGGCTGGGGCGGTCTTCTTTGCGGAGTCCTCCGAGAAAACCGTCTGAATCAACTCCACCAACTCGGTGGCGTCAGCATATTGCACCGGGCGAATCCAGATCTTCTCTTTGTCTGTGGGCCGATCCAATTCGTTGATGAAGGTCAACAGCTTCTGCACCATAATGGCCGCGTCGGTGATGATGAGGGTGTCCTCACCGTATGCGATGATTTCCCCGCTCTTGCCCTTGAAGTTGTTCAGAATCTGGCTCATCTCGGAGGCAGGGGTGTATTTCAGTGGGACGATCTTTGTGACGATCTGCTCGTCCGACGGGACGCTGGCTTTGCTGCGGTACAAGGGAATCGGTTCTTGCTTTGATTGTGCTTCTGGAACGATACGGTGGTACTCACCAGAGCGAACCAGCGTCAATCCGTGGGCTCTCAGCGCGCTCAAGAAGGCTTTGTACGCCTGGGCCACGGTGACCGGCTGGGGGGACATCAGGGTGATGGTTTTTCCCTGGAACCCCTGGGTCAGCATGAAGTTCTTCTGAGTCCAGCAGGAGATGAGCCGAATCATGTCATCCAGTGGAATCTCCTTGAAATCGAGTCGAACCAGGTCGTTGAGCCCCAACGCCATGCACGGCACCTTGCCAACCCCCGTGGGGTCCACCTTGATGTCGTCTTTGGGCGGGGACTCTACAGTCACCATGGAGTCCGGCGGCTGGACCTCGCCTTCTTCCTCCGCGCTGCCTGAAGGGGTACCGCTCTCTTCCGGCTTCTTGGGGTCTTTAGTCCCCGGAGAGAAGGTCCGTGGCGGAGTCTTGCCATCCTTGTCGATGACAGCGCTGGGAGCCGCTTCGTCTCCCTCTGGCCTGGGTTGAGCCTGTGCCGCCGGAGCCAGCAGTAGAGCGCTGGCGCATACCATCAATGCAACCGTTTTGATTCGCATCACCATGTCCGTCATATCTGCCTCTGTTCCAAACAGGTCCTATTCGATCTTGTAAGATAGCGTATGGTTCTGGCCACGACGGCCAATGTCCAATGTGATGTCGTTGGAGGTCTGAAGCTTGCTGAACAATTCCAGCGCCTTGCCCGGGTTGGACAATTCTTCTCCGTTGACTCTCAATATCACGTCTCCAGAGCGAATCCCGATGGACCGATAGAGACTGTTCGGGCGCACTCCAATGAGCTTGAACCCCTTGTATGTGCCGGATTCTCTGTCGAAGTTTGGTATCACCCGGGCCTGTCGACCCAGTTCCCCGAGGTCCTGGAGCTGCTCATCCAACATGTTTCGGTTGATCCGGTAGTCCCAGGCGCCCGTCTGCTTGATCCCTTCTGCGTACTTGCTCTGCGTGCTCGCTGCCGGCTTCGTCTTCTGCCGCGTCTCTTCCAGTCTCTCTTTTCGTCGCTCTGCAGCCGTCTTGACGTCGTCTGGCCCACTCGGACCAGCCAGTCGTGGCTCCACCTCCACGGGCTCTGGAGTTCCCCAGAGTTCCTTGAAAATTTTGTGGTTGATGACCAGATGGGTGCGGGTGATGTCGGTTACGTCGAAGCCCGGTTTCAGCTCCGAGCCCACGGTAACCCACTGGCTCTCGCCACCTTCCACCTTCACCAGCGCCAGGCTGGCTTCATGGCGTTCGGCTGTCACGGCAGCGATGACTTCGACTTGAATATCCGTTCCGGGTACGATCTGCTCGTCTACGGCAGGCTCGTCGCCCTTATTCTCTTCAACCTTCTCTGTGGGTTCCTCAACCTTCTCTTCCTTCTTGGAAGCAGCTTCCTCGGCGAGCTGCTTCCGGCGCTCCAGATCGACGCTTCGTCGCGAAGTGCCTGGTCGCAGTCCCCCCTCGTCGTCCAACTCGGTGTCTGCTTGAGAGTCGGAAGCGTCCACGTACGGCACCTTGAACACTTCGTACTCCACATAGGCTGAAATGGCCCGGGATGCGACGAAA
>CALFHQ010000664.1 GCA_937876385.1 uncultured Pseudomonadota bacterium | reverse complement strand
CTTTGAAGAGGGGGTGGGAGATCCCCATTCGTTCAACCTCGGGGAACTTCACTTTGGCCGGCGTGTTGGCGAAGGCCATGCTCCCGTCTCGAGTCAGCTCGAACATCGGGTGAGGGTTCTGTTCCGGGATGGTCGCCAGGCGATTGAGTCGTTCCTCTGCTGATACTCGCTCGGTCATATCGACGGCGACTGCAACGCCGTGCCCTTCGACTTCAGACCACTGTGCAGAGATAAGCACTGGCACCTTTCGCCCGTCTTGATGCAGCAACTCCATGGAGAAATCGTTGACGCGTCCCTTGCCCACCAGCCGAGACAAGAAGCGCTGAACCTGCTCGAGTTGCTCTTTGGGAACGATGGCACCCAGGGAGGAGCCTTCCAAATCAGCGGGGTCTTGCCCCGTAAGGGCTTTGGAAGCTCGACTGATTTGCAGAAAATGGCCCGATGTGTCAATGGAGAAGACCAAGGCCGGGAGCTTCTCCAGCAAGGCCTTTTCCTTCTGGCCGGCTTCCTTCAAGCTGCGGGCCAGGGCCACAACTGCCTTCTCCACGACCAGGAATTCGTTGCCTTCCAAGGCGACGGGTTCAGGAATCTCCCTTCCACCCAACCCCTGGATCGAGCGCAGCACCCTTCCTAATTGCCGGCTGAGGTATTGCCTTGTCAGGGCCAGCGAGAGCCCCAGCAAGAGGACGGCCAAGGCCAAGAGCCACACTGCGATGGCGTTGAATGAGCGGGTCTCTTCGTAAAAGTCGTTGAGATTCCCTTGCTGCCGAACCTGAATGAGTCCCCACAATCGGCCGATTTTCGTACGGACGAGGGACCGGGTCTGAGATTGGGCCTGGAATCTTTCAGCCAGCTCCTTTGTGTCCAGTATCTCCGATTTCGAGATGTCGTCGTACAGCTTCAACTCCATCTGGAGCAGCGGGGGGATTTCCTCCCAGATGGTTCCATATCGGTTTTTGGTGCCTTGCTCCATCTTGAGCTGCTGGATGGTAGTGAGCGCCTCGCGTTTGGCGGTGTTGTAGCTCTCCCGGAATGATTCATCCCCAGTCAGCAGCAGATTGTTGATGGCCCGCTCGGCGTCGTTGACGGCGGCCATCAACCCCCCCATCTCTCGGGTCGCCTTGTCCGAATCGCCGATCTGTTCTTTGAGCGAACTGATGGCTTCCCTGCGAGTGATGGTAAGGGACAGGAGCACCAGGAGGGCTACGAGGTTCAGGAAGTAGAGCGACGCCATGCGAGTCGCTGCCGACCTTAGAAACGGAACCCGGATGACGTGGCTATCCCCCCTCTGCTCGTTGGATTCAGGGGCAAGCTCGCCGTTTTGATGGTGTCTGCTGTTCATGCCGTCGCCTATTTGGAACGCCACCCATTCTGGCAGTCGCAAGGCGCCGTGTCAATCAACCGAATTCCCGCAATCCGGTGGAGCAAAACCGATGTCTCTGTGTAGTCCCAGCGGGGACTGCGATATGCGAACACCTCCCAACGCCACGAAGATCTCTTCGGCCCAGCGGTATGTGCCTGCCTCGCTCAAGTGGAGGGGGTCAGAGAGATACAAGTCGAGGTCCTCATTCGCCGTGGCTTTGAACATGTCCACCAGGGTCATCCCAGGGAGATCACTCATGGTCTCTTTGATCTCTCCAAAGGCGTTGGTCAAAGCTGAGTTCACCAAGCCGATGTAATCTCCGGCGTAGTCCTTCCAGTAGGCGGTCTTAGCGTAGTTGGGGTAGACGATGTACACGATGTCCGCTTCGGGGACGATTTCCTTGATGGCCGCGATGATAATCTGGAGGTTCACCTGAATCTCATCTACCAGTTCGGGGAACTGCGCGGCGATCTCCAGTAGTTGCTCCGGGTTCCCTGTGAAGTCACCGTACATCGCATATTCCAGGTCATTTCCCCCCAATGAGATGATCACAACGTCGGTGCCGGGAAGCGCCGGCGCAAGCTGGTTTTGAAAGTGGGATCCGTCCGGCATCCAGTAGCTCGTCGTGGAACCAGACTGGGCCAGATTCACATTGTCCACCTCCACCAACGGAGAGAGGAGGTCCGCCAGTCTCGTTGGAAACGGAGGTTGGGGACCGTAAATGGGGATGCTGTCTCCGAACGTCACGATGCGAACATGCCCCTCTTCCACGGCCTGGAAGAATCGAGGAGCCTGATTCGCCGAAGAGCACAGGGTCTCCTCTGCTGGAACCTCCCCTTGAACGACGTACAGCCCATCCTCCAAAGCAGGGAAGGAGTAGGTGCCGTCGGGGCAGGTCTGGGTGGTCACTGTGGACACGCCGTCGGTGAGGCGAACGGGATGTCCTGGAAGCACTTCATCCAACCCCTCGATGATGTTTTGCGAGTAGAAACTGTCGGAGCTGCAATTGGGATCCAGGTACACCGTTCCCCAGGCTCGCGGCTCTTCCAATTCCTCCAGGGTAGGGCACAAAGGCACGTCTTCCCACTGGTCCTCCATCTCCTCGACGTCCGCTACGTCGTTGAGCAAGTCTTCTTCCAGAGAATCCCCTTCCTGAGAATCCAATGCATCCGTGGGGGTGACGTCCTCGTCCAAACCATCCCAAGGCACCAGATCCAACGGCAGATCTCCCCCTGGAACGTCGTCCACAGCCTCGACATCTTCCACATCGACGGCGTCGGCCGCGTCCTGGACGTCCACTGCTGTGTCCACCCCGACGTCTGAGCCAGAGACCTCTTCCACGGCATCAGTCGAGCCGCTCCCGGCCGAGCACGCCACCACCAGCAGGCACGATACCAACAAACATCCAGTCCATCGTCCCATGGGTTTCCTCCCCGGCATTGCTAATTTGTGTCTGCTCCATAGGCGCCCAGTTCCAGGAACTTCCAGAAGAACGCCATGACATCAGCTTCCTCTTCGATCTTCTTCGACGTGGGCTTTCCAGCGCCGTGGCCGGCTCGGGTCTCCACCCGCAGGAGGGCGGGGTTCTTCTTTGATGCCTTCCATTGCATCATGGCGATGAATTTTCGGGAATGGGCGGGAACCACACGGTCGTCGGTGTCGGCGGTGGTCACCAGAAGAGGAGGGTACTCAGCACCCTCCTGCACGTTGTGAAGGGGGGAGTACTTGTACAGGAACTTGAAATGCTCCGGGTTCTTCTCGGCGTCACCGTATTCGGGAACCCAGTAGCGTCCCACGGTAAAGCGATGGTAGCGAAGCATGTCCGTCACAGGGACCCGGGCAACCACTGCGCCAAAGGCGTCTGGAGCCTCAAGCATGCACGCTGTGACCAATAGCCCACCGTTGCTTCCCCCCATGATGCCGATACGTTTGGCCTTGGAGTAGCCGCTCTTCACGAACCATCTGGCACTGGCGATGAAGTCGTCAAAGACGTTCTGCTTGTTGCCCAGCATCCCTGCCTTGTGCCACTCCTCGCCGTATTCGGAGCCCCCTCGCAGGTTCACCACCGCATAGATCCCTCCGGCTTCCACGAACAACAGCCGGGCCACGCTCAAGTAAGGGGTCAAGTTGATGTTGAATCCGCCATATCCGTACAGCAACACAGGGACATCGCCGGTCTTCTCAAGCCCCTTCTTGTGAGTCAGGAACATGGGAACCTTTGTCCCGTCCTTCGAGGTCACGAAAACCTGCGTCGTGGTGTATCCCGACGCATCGAAGGGAAACTCCGGTCGAAAGAAGAGGGATTGCTCTCCCGTGTCCAGGTTCATCCGGTGTACTTCCGGGGGCACGAGGAACGACATGAAGGTGAAGAAAAACTCGGGGCTGTCGGTGTGCCCGGAGACACCCAGCACCGACCCGATGCCAGGAAGCTCAACTTGCCGCAACCGCTGGCCGCTGAGGTCATGAATAATAAACAGAGAGTGGGCATCCACCATCACCGTGGTTAGCAGCATGCCCCCGATTATTTGGACACTTTCCAGCACTTCGGTGCGGCTTTCGGGGAGTATGGGCTCAAGCTCAGGAGATTCCTGGGACACGTCCACCACGGCAACACGACCTCGAGGAGCGTCCTTGTCCGTCTTGATGAAGAACCGGGTGTCCTGGCTCTCGATGAACTCGTACATCGCCTCCTCAGGTTCAAACAAGCGCACGAAGTTGCCCCCGTGCTCGATGCTTCGGTAGTACACACCGTTTCGAGGGTCGGTTCCGTTGTACACGAGGAGGACCAGCCACTTCCCGTCTTCGGTGACGTAGGGGCTGAACATCAACTCTTTGGCGTCTGGACGCTCGAAAACCAGGACGTCCTTCTCCTGAGATGTGCCCAACTTGTGGAAGTAGACCTTGTTGAAGTTGTTCTCATCTTCCGCCGGCACCGACCCCGGCGTCGGGAAACGGTTGTAGTAGAACCCGGAGTTGTCTGGAAGCCAGGCGATGGACGTGAACTTGCACCACGAAATGACCTCGGGGAGGTCATTTCCCGACTCCACCTGCCGAATTCGAAACTCCTGCCGGTCACTCCCGTGCACCGAGATTCCATACGCCATGAGCGTCCCGTCATTGGAAACTCGGGCGGAGCTTAGGGCCGTGGTACCGTCGTCGCTGAGCTTGTTAGGATCCAAAAGCACCCGAGGGGCACCCTTCAATCCCTTCTGGACGTACAAAATCGCCTGGTTCTGAAGCCCATCGTTCTTCGAGAAGAAGTAGTAGGGGCCTCGATGCCCGGGGGAGGAGACTCGAGGGAAATTCCACAGCGCTTCGATTCGGTCTTTCAGGCGGGTCCACTGCGGGTTTCCACGCAATGTGTCGAAGGTGAGCTTGTTCTGGGCCTCGTTGAACTGGCGAGTCTCCTTCGAGGAGTCGTCCTCCAACCGACGAAACGGTGCCTTCACGGGGGTGCCGTGGTAGTCCTCCACGAGGTCCATCCGGCGAGCCTCCGGGTACTTCCACGCTCCAAACGCCGGAATCGACAGGCAAAGCGCCAGCACACCAACCAGAAACCCAATCGACCGCCTGATCTGGAACATCACTTTCCTCCCCGTGCTCCCCTTCCCTTGCCCGCAGGTGCCCGCTTGGGTCCATCGGACCTGGGTGCCCGCTTGGGTCCATCGGACCTGGGTGCCCGCTTGGGTCCATCGGACTTCGTTGCCCGCTTGGGTCCATCGGACTTCGTTGCCCGCTTGGGTCCATCGGACTTCGTT
>CALFHQ010000663.1 GCA_937876385.1 uncultured Pseudomonadota bacterium | reverse complement strand
GTATATGGGGAAACCGTTGACCTGGGGAGTCATTGCGGCGTGTGGCGTAGTGACGATGGCGGCTCGAGTTGGTCCCAGAAGCTCTTTGCGGCGAGGCCCTGCGTGGGGGTCTCTGTCCATCCCTCGATGGGGGGGACGGTGATTGCATCTTGCCCGGGTTCCGGTGCCTTCCTTTCAGTGAACGACGGGGGCTCGTGGTCGAACCTCCGCAATGAGAGTCTTCCCGAGACTTCCCCCTTCCGAGAACCAACCGTCGCCCTGTTTCTCGGGGATCGTCTGGTCGTAGGGTCTGAAGGCTCCGGGCTCATCGAAGGAGTTTTCAGTGAGGATACGGGCTCCTGGGGCGAGTGGGATTTCGCCCACGGAGACGGAATCCGGGGGGTGGTCGCCACGGAAGACGTCGAAGTTGTATTGCGCAACGGTTCGTCGGGTTCTTTGATGGTAGCCACAACTCCGGGAGGGACGATATTTACGACCAACTCCGGAGTGAACTGGGAGCGGGCTGACTCCTCATTGTTCTGGGGACAGGGTCCAGACGGTTCTGCCCTCATGCCCTTTGTTCGTCCCAGTACCAACGTCGGCTTCGAGGATCTCAAGGCGTTGGTGCCGGGTTTGGGGCTGCTGGAATCCCGGGACGGCGGTGTGCATTTCGGTTTAGAAGGGGATGCTCCTGCGTCTCTGGCAGACGGCCGCCCCGTATTGCTGGCACCGTCGGCCACCGGGGATTTCGTAGCGGCCACCTCTTCAGCAGCGGAGATCCTGTCTTCAAGCACAGATGGGAGTTGGTCTTCGGCGTGGGGTTCCTGGGCTCCCAACAAATTGGAGTCGCTGCGATTGGGAGTTGAGGGGGAGTGGTACGCTTGGGTTGACGGCGCCGGGCTGTGGCGCAAAACGGCGTCGAACGAGTGGATGCCAGGGGCTTCTATCGACTTCTGGCACTTCCCACATCCCGAATTTCCGCAGCGCACACTGCAGGTTTGGCCGGTGTGTCCGACTTCTCTTGTGACCAGCGGACCGTCGTGTATGGGGAGTGATCCAGACGGGGTATTCTGCAGCAGCGACGAGGGCTTGAGCTTTTCCCTCGTCGCCCGCTTCCTGGGAGATACTCGAGTGACCGGACTGGCCGTCTCCTCAAGCGGGCAGGCGATGGTTGTCTCCACCGAGGATGGTTTGATTCGCCGGTCCAATTCCTTGGAATGGGAGAGTCTCATCATCTCACTTCCTGGAAGCTGTCCGACTCTGACTTTTGCGGCTGGCAGCGAGGCTGTGCTCTTCGGGTTGTGTGTGACTCCGGCCCTGCCTGGTTTGGGCTTGGAGGATGCGGAAACTGCTTTGGTGGTTCGCCTCGATCTGAATCAGGGTGTTGTGGAGACCGTTGAGGCCCTGCCTTCTGACGTGGAGCCAGTTGCCTTGGCGTTGGATCCGGATTTCAGCTCTGTTGTGTATGTAGCGACCAGACGCCACGGCGTCTACCGCAGCCAGGATGGTGGCGTCACGTTCGAAGCCTGGAACACGGGGATTTCTGCGGGGGTTCCGGTGGGTGGTCTGATTCGAGAGGGGACGTCTCTGTCCGTGATTGGTTCCCCAAAGAGGTTGGTATTTGCCACCCACGGTGGGGGTGTGTATTACCGGGAAGTCGGTGCGGGTTGCAACGCCCCTTCGTTGCCCTGAGGGCTGTCCCTATGACTGGGTCTTGGGTTGGGATGTGGGTCGTGTCGTCAGTTCCAGTTCCCTGGCTCTCGCCTCAAACACCACGAAATTGATAAGGTCTCTTTCTTCCTCTCCTACATTGGAGAATTCGACAGCCAGTTCGAAGAGTGTGGGGCCGTCCTTGAGTGGTTTTACGCGAATCACGCTCGCTGGAACGTGG
>CALFHQ010000662.1 GCA_937876385.1 uncultured Pseudomonadota bacterium | reverse complement strand
AAAAAGGACCTCCGAGAACGGAGAAAGTTCGCAGCCCAGACCCGTTTCCTCCACCAAACATCCAGTTTCGAACTCTCTCTCCACCCACCCGGAGGGAGAGTCCGTCCATACCCCCCAGACCCGCATCTCCGCCTGTCCCCAAGGGGATCTCTGCTTCCCGACCCTCTCAAATCAGGCCCCCGACAAAGGACCCGCCAGATCGCCGGCCACCCCATTCCGGCCCGAATCCTGCCGATTCTCTCTCCGTTTCTCTGTTGAAAAGGACCCGGTCTTTTTTCGGGCCTCGAAGGCCGCCGCGCAGTTCCCTTTGTTTTCGGGCAGTTCCGAGCCGACTGACATTCGCATGAAAACATGGAGTTCGACTCACGCTGCCTGTAGGAGATGTCATTTCGAAATCGGATGGCCCTTGCTGAGTGCCCCTTCCATCTCCTGGATTTCAGGGGTGAAGTGTGCAATCGGCACACCGGCAATCTCCTTGACATGACTGGGGATTCTGCGCCAAGCTGAGCGCAACCGGAGGTTGAAATGGCTGAGAAGAAAGCATGGCTGGGCGTCGGCGTCACCCTGGTTTGCCTTATCGCTCTGCTTTTCGTGTCGCCGATGGCCACATCGGGGTTAGGCCTCTTCGCCGCGGCCTTTGGGCTGATCGCTGGACTGGTCGAACTTGTACGCAAGCGCGCCAGTAAGCCATGGTTCGTTCTTCTGGCGGGGTCAGTCGTGTTGCTGGTGATCGGTTCGGTCATCGGTGGGACGGAGATGCACGAGAAGCAGGTCCAGAAGCAGGAGAGACAGGTCCAGCAGCAAGAGAAGCAGCAGGCAGCGCAGCAGGGAACCTACGAGGAGGCCTGCGGATTACTCGCTGCTGAAAAGTACCAGGAAGCGGTTGAGAAGTTCTCGACCATCAAGGGCTTCAAGGACTCGGACGAGAAGCTTGCGCAAGCCCAGCAGGGACTGCTCAGCAGGGTCTACGCACAATTGATGCTGGAGCTGGACAAAGCTGATTCGATGCTGGCGGAGAACCCTGGCGAAGCGCTGGGCAGCGCGGAGACCATTCTCAAGCGGTACTACGAGGTCCTGCAGTCTAAAAGCGATTTCAACCAGCTCGAAGTCAAGGCGAAGGACATCATCGAGAGGGCCAACGCTGCCGAGAATGAAAGGCGTGACACCCTCCTGGCATCAGCTTCCGCACAACTCCAGTCAGGCGATCTGGACGGTACCCGAAAGGTCCTCACGGACCTGGAATCCTCGGCCTGGGGTGTTGGCCAGAAGGAGCGCTTCCTTTCGTTGAGAGAGCAACTCGAGGCCAAGGAGAAGGAGAGGGAGCACCAACAAGAGTTGGAACGTAGAGCCAAGGAAGTGGAAGAGATTCATCAGAAAGCCCTGGCAGAAATCGAGGAAGCGAGAACCAAGGTTGCTGACAACAGTTTCGATGAAGCTCTGTCCATGGCCACCACGGCGGTCAAGAAGTTGGAGGGGATTGCCGAAGAGAGCCCCAAGGCAGCGGAGCCCCTGGCGCAGGCGAAGGAACTCATTTCGCAGGCTACGGAAGGCAAGAAGAAGGCCGAAGAGGAGGCTCGGGCCCAGAACTATCAGGAGGCGAAGCGCCTCTTGAAGAAGCGGGAGTACCAGCAGGCAAAGGACTCGTTCGCAGCTCTCGGCGACTACGAGGACTCTCGTAAACTGCACGACCAAGCCGCCGAGAAGCTGAAGGCAGCGAAGTACCAGGAGGCGCAGTCCCTCCACAAGAAGAGGAAGTACATCGAGGCAAAAGCAGCATTTGCCCAGCTCGGCTCATATAAGGACTCGCAGAAGTACATCGGCAAGATTGACACCAAGCTCGAGGAAATCCGGGCAAAGGAGCGCCGGGACCAACTCGAGGCGCGGGATTCTGGACTCGGGTACAAGCAGTTGAGCAAGAACCCGGACAGATGGATCGGGACGTTCGTGAAGTTCCGCGGGAAGGTGTTCACGATCAAGGAAGAGGAAGGAGCGACTATTATCCAGATGAACGTGACGCATCACGGTTACGACATCTGGGATGATCAGATCGTGGTTCTCGTCGAGCGCTACACGAACATCGTGGAAGACAACGTCATCACTGTGTTCGGCACAGTCCAGGGCTCCCTCAGCTTCACGACCGTTGCGGGCTGGACGTTGACCGTACCCGCCGTCAAGGCGGAGGCAATCTACCTGTAGCGAGAACATACGCTGCGGCTCGAGGAGGGATATTCATCATGGCACGCACAAAGAGAATCCGGCCACCACGTCCACCGAAGCCCCCCGACAGGCTTCAGAATCTGCGCACTGTTCGCCCGATAGGGAAAACCACGTGGGTGCGAGCTCACTGGAGGTGGGACTACGACCG
>CALFHQ010000661.1 GCA_937876385.1 uncultured Pseudomonadota bacterium | reverse complement strand
TGACATGGTAGAAGAGGGACAACATGGCGTTCAAAATCATGATCACGGCCATGAGGTTGTGGACCCATACGGCGGCCCGGAAATCGATGAAATCGAAGGTGTCCGGGTAGTGGATCTGGAGTCCGGTGATAAGCAGCAGTACGATGCTTGCAGCCATGGTCCAATGCCAGACACGTTCGTACGCGCCGTACATGTACACCCTCTTCATGGGAACCGAGTGTTGGGCGTGGTTGCGCTTGCGGAAACCGAGATATCGCAGAACTCCATGCCCCAACAGGGCGAGGAAGACCAGGAGGAAAAGGGAGAACCCTACGGTGTCGCTCCAGGAACGGCGGGTGTGACCCAGGACGTAAGTGTCCTTGCTGTCTCCGTCGCCAGAGACTTGAAGTCGACCGTCAACCACAAGCAGAGAGCGATGGTCTAGGAGTGATGCCGTCTCGCCGGAAAGTTGGGGAAGGACCCCCCCGGGGAAAGGTCCCGCACCCAATGCAATGGGCTCATTGAAGCGGGAGTTGCGAGCGTGGCAGGAGTCGCAGTCGGAGGCTACCCAAACACCGTGAGTGACCCCGTGGCGCACCGGATGTACGTCGATGTCACCGGCGATGCGGGGATTCTCGGCGCCCAGGGCGACGAGGCGCTGGCGAATAAACTCGGTCTTCGCATCGGTGTCCAGGACCAGCTCGTCATCGCTCAAGGCGCCATCTTCATTGGCGTCCAAAGCGGAGAGGATTTCGGGGTGGTAGGTGCCGTCTTTCTGCTTCCAGGCAGCAAGAAGTAGAGCGTCGTCTACGGGGTTGCCCTCTGGACCCACAACCCAATCCCAGCGAGAGACCAGATTGTACGGAGCAAAGTAGCTGCGACCGTCCTTCTGCTCCCGTCCCAGGAATGGGCGATACCCCTTCACGAACCAGGTGTTGGGGTTGGTCCCTTCCACTTCATCGACCCCCCTGAACTCCATCCGAGGTCCCCCGTTGGCAGTCACCACGGTGTGATCCGTGGAGCGCAGGGCGGGAGCCTTCAGGTTGGGCACATGGCAGGTCTGGCAGGCCAGCGCCTCGATGTGCCGCTCGGCAAAGGGGAGCTTCTGGTGGGCTTCCATG
>CALFHQ010000660.1 GCA_937876385.1 uncultured Pseudomonadota bacterium | reverse complement strand
CCGCGCCCCGAAAGGGGCAACGGGGTGGTCTATCTATTTTGGTGATCGATCAAGGTCTCGGTTGGAACGTGTCTGAAACAATGGCAAATCAGCGGCTTCCCGCTAACGACGCCGCTTGAACTCGGCCGGACCGTTGCTGCCGAAGCCCGGATGAGTTTTTTCGCATAAGACGGACTCGGGGATGAAGTCGTCGAATCCTACCAGCGATACGAGGCGCAGGCCTTGCCGTACACCTTCGCTTCCAAGCCGCCCTTCAGTTTTGGCAGCTTGGGCAGTCCGATGTCCTCGGGGGCATAGAACGGCAGGTTGACGTCGAAGTCCCCGTCATCGGTGCTGCCGCCGGTAATAGAACAGGTCACCCAACCCACCTTGCAGTCGAAGCTGGCGCTGTTGCGTCCGCAGTCGTCCAACTCCCAGGAGAGCCCCATACCCACCAGACCGTCGTCCACCGATGCGGTCGCTCCAAAATAGGTGCCGTCTCGCTGCAGGTCGCCGAACACGTCAGCGCTCACCCCGCCACCGACTCCAAACCCCGTCTCGGCACAATACGAAACGCCCTCGCTGGTCATGCACACGCTGCCACCCGCCCCAACGCCCATGTAGTAGCTGCCCCCAATGCAGAACAGCCCCGAGGGGTCCACCAGGTCCACGGGATCGCCCCGAACATACAAGTAAAGATTCGATTGCCCCCCCCCGAACAGCAGCGGATCGAGACTGGTCCACCTCCCCGTTCCCGGGTCGTAAACACGGAATCCGAAATGGACCAGCCCGGTGACCGGGTCTTCCAAGCCCCCTGCAAATCCGATGGGAAGTTCAAACGCCGGGTTTGAGTCTGAAATCACGTTGCCCCAGGAGTCCCGCTCCACAACCTTCACCACTGCCCCCGAAGAATCCACCACGATGCGTGGAGATCCCACCTGGTCACAGCCGACGTAGTAGGTCGAACCACCACTGACAATCGAAATCAGGACCCCCGCTTCGTCGTACACAAACGCCGTCAACTGACCCGATTCCACCAGGTGAGTGACCTGATGTGGATCCGACGGGTTGCCTCGGAAGTACTCTGTAGTCCCGCTGCCATCGCTTCGAGCAGTCAAGCGGCTGAAACCGTCGTACGAGTACGTCACCGAAGTTCCAGGTACGTCGGCCGTGAGCAACTCGCCTCGGCTTGACCAGGTGAGTTCCGTATCTCCCATCAGCGTCACGAAGCCGTCCGGGTCCACTGTAAACTCTGTGGTTCCCGAGGTGGTGATGCGGTCCCCGTACTCGTAGGTCGCGCTGATTTCCGCCCCGTTAACCGTCGCAGTCATGCGGTTGTCGTTGGGTTCCCAACTGTAGGCCTCCCAGGGTGCGCCATTGCGAGCGACGGACAGTAGTCGTCCGTTTGCATCCCACTCATACACGTTCGTTACGGTCACCCCCGCCACAATCTCAGTGCGTTCCACAATGCGCCCTGCGTCGTCCCTGACCAACCCCAACTCGTAGAAGTTCGTGGCGCCAATGGTATGACTACGTGTCTCCAACAATCCGTATACATCGTAGTCGAGAGAAAGGGACAGGGTGCCATCCGTCATGCCGTCTGGTGCTCCTGCCGGCCCCCCGCGACCGACCACGAGGGTCCCCAGGGAAGTAATGAGTCCGTCGTCGTCTCGACCCACAACCGTGCTGTGGCTGCCTGCTGCAGCAGTGAATGTCATTTCATTGAGTTGCAGAGAAGAGTCCCAGCCGTAGCTGAACACCCCCTGGGCTGCACCGGTCATGGTCAGCGAAGAGAGAAGCCCTCCGTCCCAGTCAAAGGAAAGGCCTTGCGAGCTCCCGACGGTGGGTGTTCGAACCATGACACCCGGTTGTCCACTGGTTCCGAACTGGCTGAGGTCGACGACTGCTGCGTCGTGAACGATTTGCACAGGAAAGGGCATCCCTCCGTAGTTCCAGGTGACGCTTCTACCAGAGGGAGCGACCACCGACAGCAGCCCTCCGTCTCCGTCGTAGGTCCATTGGTACGCAGTTGTGCCCCCTGAAGACAGGTACGTTGCCTCAAGCCCCTTGTCCGTGTGAGAGAATGTGTGCTGGTCTCCATCAGGTCGCTCCAACCCTGTCCGATTTCCATCTTCCCATGCGAAGACATGGGCTCCCGTGTCTGGAGCAGTCCAATCTGCAAGCCGATTTCCATCGGTCCAGCCGTAAGTGTGACCCTCCCCGGCTGCGTTTTCGAACGTGTCAAGCCGGCTGAACGCATCGTATCCCAGGCTTGAAAGCCGAGACCCGGCGCCATAAAGAATAAGACGACCTGAAGTGTCATACTCAAACTCTGAAGGAGTGCTGGAGGGATCCTGGAGGAGCTGAACCACCCGCCCGGAACCGTCAGAAACGATCTGCACCTGGCGACCCTCCGGTGAGGTCCGGGTCAAGGTCAGGCTTGCCGCATCGTACGAACGAGTGAAGCTGCGTCCGTTCATCTCGATGGTGTGGGTTTCATACTCGAGAGACAACGGATTGTCTAGATCCGTCAGCCCCACTTCCTTAGTTGCTGTTACCTCTTGAACGAGACCAGTCGGGGTTGTTGTGATAGCTGAAGCGAAGTATGAAACCAGGTCTCCCCAGCGCGGGTCCGGAGCAAAGGTCACCGCTAGAGTCCGACCGTTGGGATAGGTGGCTGTCTGGTTCCCCTCCTCATCGGTCACCACCAAGGTCTCCCCCCCAGCCTCGTCCACGAAGGTCCAAGTCGTGGTGCCATCTTCGTTCCACTCCAGGCCGTACGATGACGTTCGCCCGGAAGAGGATGTCAGGGTAACGGTTTGCCCGCTGTCCGTATCCACCCGAGTGAGTGTCTGTGTACCCCCGTCTGGGTTCGTGTCCTGGTACAGGAGTCCACGGTCGTCGTAGCTGTATTGATGCAATCCACCCCCTGGGTCGGTGCGAGTCGCCATCAAGTGGCCGTCCTGATATGTGAAGTGCACCGCATCGCCTGCGGGGTCTGTGACCGTCACGAGGTCCCCATCGCTGTTTGTGGAGAGCAGTGTCTCCTGGCCGTTGGCCGCCTCAATGGCAGTGAGTTTCCCGTCGGCGTCGCGTTGCACCGTGGTGACGTTGCCGTAGGGGTCCGCAATTGTGGAGAGAAGCCCATCCTCGTCGTATCCAAAGGACATGAGCTCTACGTCCAGCAATGCGTCCCTGGTTCCTGTGTGCCTCCCGAGCTGGTCGAATTCGTAGACTCGGCTGCCGTCTCGGGAAGGCACCAGGAACCGTTCCTCCACGAAGCGCACCGGAGACGAAACCTTCAAGACCTGGTACCAGTTCGTCAAATAGAGGTCACCCAATCGATCCGTGGCGATGTGCATCGAGCTACCCAGCTCCACGTCTGTCGCAGTCGACCCGGCAGCAAACTCTTCACTTCCGCCGCCCGCCCACGCCCGGATCACTCCCGACGCATCGACGACCCGCACCCTGCTGCTATCGAAGTCCACCAGTTGAACCATGCCAGCCAATCCCGCGGCTACACGGATCATATCCCCAGATGCCTCCACGGCAAGAGCGCCGTCCGCATCCATGGAACCACCACCTGCAAAAGCCGTCACCAGCCCGTCCGTAGAGATCACAGCCGCTCGACTGTCGTAGGCGCCCGCTGCGACATAGATGGTTCCGTCCGACGCCACATCGAAGTCCCACAATTCCTGAAATCGCGCGTTCTCTCGTCCAACCACTTCCCCATCGGCCCAGAAAGAATCACCACCCCCCGCAAATGCATGGAGGATCCCATCCGTATCGATGGTTCGGATTCGGTTCTGGCCCAGTACATAGACCGTGCCGTCAGGACCCTCGGCTACGTCACGCACAGTCAGCTTCGTGGAGGTTGCCATCACCTCCTCCTGAGTCGAACCGGTAGAAGAACCGTTTCCACCGATGGTCGTGATCACGCCACTGGAATCCACCCGTCGAACCCGGTAGGGCTCTGCGATGAGAAGCCCCCCATCCGCACAACTGGAGATGCTCCACGCATCCGAAAGCCTCGCGTCCGTGGCAAGAACTCCGTCCCCCGTGTTGCCCGACGGCCCCCCCCCAGCAAACTGCTCCAGAATGCCCTCCGGTGTAATCCGGAAAACCACTGCACCAGACCCCGGCATCGACGACGACCCGTAGAGAAGGTACACCGAGCCATCCATCCCGACAGCAAGGTCCTGCATGTTCGTCCGAAGCTTCGCTTCCATGGCCGGCGTCCCGACGAAGCTCAGCGGATTTCCGGGGTCCCCAGTTCCTCCGATGACGGAGAAGATGGGCTCTGCGAGATTGCGACTTCCACCCGAACCCTGGTACAGAATCTGGGTCGAAGGGTCGAAGTAGTGATAGGCAGACAGCGACCACCCCGGGGGACCGAGGCCTATTCCCTCTTGGAGGCCGAGCTCCTCGTACAATACCTGCCAGAAGGTGATCTCCATTCGAGCACTGTCCGCTATGACGTCAATGTCAGGATCAAACGCGCCAAAACTCGGGTCTTCCGGCGGTACGTCAACGTAAGCCGCATCGTAGACATACCCGATCCGGACCTCTGCGATGGTCGAGCGCCCCATTCGGCGTCCGTACGCATCCAATCCGTCCCAAGTGAAAGCGGTCGTTTGATTGGCTTCCGTGCCAAAGGTCTCCCGGAATACCTGACCAGCCACATTCACTTCGAGTTCTACTCGCTTCAGCGGCGGCGGAACGTCGTCTCCGGTGAGGTCGATATCCAGTGTGTAGGCGGCCGTGCGACCAGAAACGCGGTCACTCCAGTAGCAAAGGCGGTACGGGGTTCCCGCTACAGGAACGCATTCTCCCAGCGCTTGGTTTTCGCAGGCGATAATGGAGTTGTTCTCCTCGCAGGGATCACCCTTGCGTCGGTCGCCCCGAGGTCCGCCATTGCGGGGGCGGTCGGCGTCGTCATCGGCGGCCGTCGGCCAGTTGCAGTCACCAGGAGTGAAGTGGTCAATTCCTACACGCCAAAGCTCGGCTCCAGCAGGGTAAAGAGTCGCCAACTGCTGCAATTCGTCGTCATTGAACCCCAACGCCGACAGCACGCTGCTGGAGTCTGGCCAGCCGTCTCCGTTGGTGTCGACTTGCGCCAATCCTTCACTTTCCCCCAGGATTGCAATCACCCGCCCGTCGGCCTCCGCTTCCCAGGCGCCCCGAGAGCGGTTGAAGGTGGCAAAAGGAACTGCTTTGCCCACGGGGAAATGGAGGAAATTGTCAACGTAGTAGCGCAAGGGCCGATCGAACTGTACCGAGAGTTCAGGCGAAAGGGCCTCATCCAGAGACAACTCCATCGCATATGTGTATCCGCTGCTGGGTGGCAACTGTGCCGGCATGCGCTCTGGACCCAATGGCCCGACGGTGTATTCCGTGATTCGCACAGTTCCGATTGCCACGGGTGTGGTGGTTCCATCGGCAGCGACAATCTCGGCTTGGGTTCCAGCAGGAAAAAGGAGCACTCCCGTGCGCTCCCCATCCTCGTCACTCACAACACTGCCCAGCGCAACTTGCACTGGCGCTGCCGAACCAAACGACACCGGAGTCTCCTTGGGGTCCAAACCCACCAGAACCACTTCCGGTACCTCCTTGAACCTCCCAATCAAAGGAAGGACACGGCGCTGAGCAGGGAGATACCCCGAGGCTTCAAATGTTACAACCACAGCGCTTCCCGCATTCACCGCCAGGTCCCATCGCCCGTCGGCTCGGGAAAGAGTCTGTCCCATTCCGGAGTGTTGCAGAATGGAAACCGTGACACCCGGCAATGGGGACCCATCTTCCTTTGACACGCGGCCTCTCAGCACTCCAACCAGCGAGGGCTCCAATTCTTCGGCGTCGGTTTGGATGGGCTCATCCCCTTCATAAAGGAATGCCACGGAGTCATGGAAGTCGACGACCTCCCCTGGAAGTGGGATGGGTGCAGTTGTTGCGGGGTCCTGCGGCAAGGCGCAGGGTACGGTAGGGTCGCACGCATCGCAGCCGTTGCCCCAGGTCTCGCCCGAGCACGCTACTGCCTCAAGCCCATCGCAGGTCCATGTGTCGAGGCCACACGGACCACACTCTGACTCGGGCTCGTGAGCAAGTGGCGAGGTTCCACCACATAGATTCACGGGTGGTGCAAGGTCGGCCTCGACGTCTGCAAAGTCGGCTTCGACGTCCGCAATGTCGACCGAGTCAGCTATGTCTGTCAAGTCGTGTGGGACATCCACATCCATCGTGTCTGGGGGAATCGTGGCTTCGGAGAGGTCCGTGGTATCTGGTGGGACAACAATGTCAATGGCGTCAGGAGGGACAAGAACATCCATGGCATCCAGGGGGACGGCGGCATCAGTCAGATCAGCTTGAATGTCGCTGTCCAGCGCATCCAATAGGGTAGACACGTCTACCAGATCCTGGGCGGCGGATGAGTCGCCAGCCACGCTCCCATCGTTGCTCCCACACCCAAGTAGCAGCGTCATGCAGCACAGGAATCCCCAAGCCAGCAGATGTCTTGACCTTTGCATTGAATCACCTTTTCGGTTTTCGTGTCCGACTGGCATCATAGCGCGCCAGGATCACCGTGTCAGCCGATTATCGAGTGAGTAAGTGGGGAGGAAGACGGACTCGACAGGCCAATAAGACGAGTTGAGGTCGTTTGGCTGACTGGACTGGAGGGGGTTGGGACCCTACTGGATTTCCTGGGTTACAAGGTTGACCCGCTCATTTACGTGCGGGATGAGTCCGCTGTTGGATGACGTGAGTGACGTCTCGAAGGACGAACTGGAGTTCAGGAAAGTATACGGCGATGCCTCTCCCTCGGCACCGACGACGTAGGGCGCGATGAGGTCGTGGTAGGCTTCCATACGAGTCTGAATCTTGTCTCCGGCAAAAGGACCGTCCAGCGCTGCCTGGAGTTCATCGATGTACATCTGTCGGTAGACCGAATCATCCAGGAGGAAGCGAATGAGCGGCCATCCCGACCCCACCTGGTCCAGCATTATCGATGTGGCATTGCAGCCGGGCATTCCGCCAGCCATCAGGGACTCGTTAAGGTCCCAGGGGATCCAGCGAAGGCGGCCGTTGTCATCCGGGTCACCGTAAATGTAGAAGTTGTGGGTCATGCAGCCGTAGCTGTCCCAATTCACCATGATCTGGTTAATCGCCAGCGCTCGGAGGAACTCGGTGACGTTGAAGTACGTCTCCAGCCCCTGGCGCCAACTCGCTGCGTCGTTTCGACTTGCATTCAATGCGTCGATGGTTGCGATTACATCGCTGAAGTCAGGCTCGTCTTCGTTGGTTTTCTTCTCGAAGTCATCTTCGACGAACTGCTCAAAAGTTGCACCGTCCCCCTCTGGTTTGTACATGTTCCCTGAATCATCAGCAAACTGCGTATCAAGGAGCCTGTTCGATGGGTCTTCGATCATCGTGTACAGTCCAAAATAGACCGGTCCAGAGCCCATATCCACAAACACTCGGGCGAAAGCGCCCCGGGCCGCCACTACGCCGCCATCTCGGAAAATATCGGCAGCCACCTTGTCGCGAATCAGGGAGGAATCTTTGTACCCGTTGGAAAAGGTCATCTTCTTGAAACCGTAGAATCGCTGGTCCATCAACTCGGGATAGTCGTCCTCGTACTTGTCGAAGGTCAGGCGGAACGCCAGCTTCTTGACGCCGGACTGCCAGGCGGACCGCAGGGACGAGTTCCCCTTGTAACGCATGGCCACGTGCTCCCAGGTGTGCCCGTTGAAGTCCACCGTTACTTCCACCCATATCGGATCTTCCGTGTCATCCAGGTCCCCTGGTCCTGGAGGTCCTCCGCCCGGAGGTCCCCCGCCTGGAGGTCCCCCACTTGAGGACAGAAGGGACGTCAGGTCATCCATGGTGGCCTGGTAGTTCTCTGGGGTGATGGTGATGTCGATGCGATGCACCACGGTGTCGTTGAAGAGGAGGTCATAGTTGGGGTCTGCCCCCTTGCAGTGGGTTTCATAGGTCCAATGGTTCGGGCGCACGACCGAGGAGTCGTCCCCCTTGCAAAGTCCCGCCCATTCAGCGTCCACCGAGTCCTGTCGAGAATCTTCTTTCGTTTCTCCGGCATCGTCTTTTGCTTTTCCGGTGTCGCCTGTTGACACCTGGGTATCGCCATTCGCTTCCCGAGAGTCCTCCTGGACATCCCCAGCTTGGGCTACGTCTTGCCCCAGAGGTGTTGAGTCTTCGCAGCCAAAGAGGCCTAGTGCGAGGAAGATCGAAAGCCCTAGCATGGGGCCCCATCGATTGATTCGTGTCATGTTCTCTCCATCTTCAGTCATTGCGCAGCGGAACCACAGTCACAGATGCGTCCGAAAGCGTAGTGAGGTTAACTAGTTTATAGATGGATTCCCAGTCGAATGGGCAGGAAAATTGTTAAGTTTGTGTTAAGTCGACATGACATGCCGGACCGTCTGAGCCAAACAGGATCAACTCAGCCAGAGAGGACTCCCGCATCCACGAAGTCCGGGAGCATCCAAATCAGAGCTATTGTTCTTCGGTGAGGTCTGGTTCCACATTGGGGTCGCCGCAGTAGGGATCGAATATGGTCATAAAGACACACTCGTCCCCCGTGGCAGCGCAATCCTTGACCAATGTCATGTCTGCCCAACTGCCATCACCAACTGGACACTCGTAGAGCTCGCTTCCATTGCAAATTCGGAAGGGCTTCGATTTGGTTTTGCAACGAGGATTGTCCTCAGCGCTGTCGCAACCCACCGTCGCCAGACTGACACCAAACAGCAAGAAACTCGCTGCCATCAATGATGTGAAAAACCGTCGCATGAAATCCTCCTTCATAGAGCGGTTGCTCGGAACCCGAGTATGCTATCGTTCACCCCTCTTTTCCGTCAAGCCTGGATGCGGCCCATAATCCACCGCCTGCATCTGGCGAATCCCTATTGACAAGCAAGAAGGGACGTTTTGAGGGGCCAGAGGTTTTCCTGTGGGTCAAAACTGGGGTTTTGGTGACTCTGCTGGTGAGATTCAGGCTCGAACAGCCTGTTTTGAGCAGAGCTCGGGCGTGAGCAATGAGGTTTCGGAGGTGGGAGGGACGGAGGGTTATGTGTTTGGGGCTCTGGCTAGGGCGAGGATAGCGTTTCGCATGAAAATGAGGAGGCTGTAGGCTTTGGGACCGCCGCCGAGTTTGATGACCAACTGCCTGGCGTGGCGGACGACCCTTCCGGGTAGTGCAATGATGTGAAGTCGAATTGCTTTGAGCCTTCGGGGACGCCATTCGGGAGGGAGTGCGAGCAGTTTCATCATCATCAGTAGATTGCAGGAGAGGACCGAGCACCACCACCATGCGGCGTTTGCACCGAAGTATCCCGAGGGCATCACTCCAGCAGCAAGGTCGCTCTTGAGAATGCTGTGCACCTCTTCGCTCTTGCCGCATCGCTCACGGTGCCACCAGATAAGCGCTTCTCCATCGATGGTGCGATTGGTGACAATGCCGTGCAACTTGTAGCGCTTCCGCTTTGGCCCCAGGTTTGCCGTTGGAAACGGTAGCTCTGCCTCGTTCGTTTCAAGTCCAGGCAACTCGGGGTTGCTCATGGGTTCTCGAATCGCAATGTAGCGATACGGGCGCGCACCTTTCTCCCGCTTGTCGCAGCCCGAAACAAACACGACTTCGGCCCATTCCTGGGGCGTGGCAAACCGGTCTCCATTCTCATCTGTTTGGTAGAGGCGATTCCACTCCTCTTCTGTAAGCTGGGCCACAGCCTGCTTGAACTCCACCGTGACATCGCTGCTAATGGCAAATTCGATGACTCCAAAGCGTTTGTTCTGGCCTTCGTCGCAGTAGCGCATCAAGTCGTGCTGGTAGCCGGCCGTATCGGAACGCAAGTAGACCTTGTCGACACCCTCCGGCAATTGCTGGAGCGCCTCCTTCAGGCACCGCAATTGTTCGTATCCCGCCGGGACATTGCCGTCTCGAAACTCTGTGTGCACCATGAGTTGCTGCTCCGCCCACCAGGTATTGAACGGCTGGTAGGCCTTCGGGCCTTTGTAGCAGCAAAGCGCCTCCCGTTTGTTGCAGAAACTTAAGGTCGCATCCTGATCCAACGTGGCTGTAGACACGGGCCGGTGCCGCTGCACCACAGCCAGGTTGTCGCGATTCACAGCCACCAAACCACGCAAATACTCATTGGGCTCCGGAATGAAGGCTCTCAGACCGTTGGCCCATGCCTCAGCTCTGCGCTCCTCTTCCCCTTCATCGTGAAACTCTCTTAGATATCGATGCATTGCAGACGTCGAAGGGAACGCTCGCTCTCGCCCCTTGCGCCACCGACGTTTGCTCTCACGTCGTTCCTTTCTCGTCATCCGACGACCACGAAGGTGAAGCATCACCTGGCAAAGCCCATCGTCACCTTCCAGTCGATTCAGGTCTTCCACATGGTCGCCACCAGCGAGATTCAGCAAGATGAGGCTCCCAACCATCTCTGCATCGGTCCAACCCTGGCCATCGGCCCGAACTCGTATGTGCTGTTCCAGACTGTCGGCCAAACCCAGCACGCACGCCAACTCGAAGAACGTTGGCAAGCCTGCCAGTGCAGTCAATCCGTCTTTCTCTGTCGATTGGTACTTGAAAGGAAGAACGCCCTGATTCACCATAGCCTTCACCCCGTAGGTGTGGGTTATTTTGTGGTGAAATCAGCTTAACACCGCGCCCCGAAAGGGGCAATCGGGGTATCCTACCTTTTTTGGTGATCGATCAAGGGAGGTGTCCCGGCGGGGCAGGCGGGCACGCTCCCCTTTTTCGTGGAAATTCAATGAGGAAGGCGGTACACTTCCTCGGATAAGTGGAGGCATGTTCATGCGCAAATTCGAACTGTTGCTGTTGATCCCAATGGTCCTGTGTTTTGCCGGTTGTAGTGGCGGCGGAGGTGACGAAAAGCCAGTCGCCATCGGATCGGTGTGCACCGATTCCGAGGTGGGCGTGTTGCGATGCGGAACCACAGCCCAGGGAAAAGACGTCGTGGCCCAGTGCCGCCTGGAGCAGATGTTTCTGCAGTGGTCTGTGGTGGACGAGTGCATCTTCGGTTGCAGCAAGGGGGCTTGCATCGGCGACAGCCTCAATCCTGACGGTGGCAAGAAAGATGTGGTCGCCCCCGGCGATTCCAACGGGGAGACTGTGGACGCTGATGCCAACACAGAGCCCGACGATGGCCTCTTCTGCGTCCCCGACAAGCGAACCTGCGCCGATGTCAACACCATCGGGTTTTGCAATGAACTGGGCACTGCCTGGGAGCAGGAACCGTGCGAAGCGGGGTTCGCCTGCAACAACGGTTTCTGCATGGAAGTCATTTGCACCCCCGGGGCAGTTACCGGCGAGTGCTTCAGCGCCACTGCTTATGAAGTGTGCAATGAGAGCGGAACGGACCACGAAGGGGCCTACTGCGAAGTGCCCCTCAAGTGTTACAAAGGTGCTTGCTCCGAGCTGCAATGCCCCCCGGACGAGAAGGCGTGCAAGGGAATGACCGCCGTCCAGCAGTGCTTGAAAAACGCCCAGGGAGAGTACGAGTGGCAGGTGACTGAAACCTGCAACAACGGGATCTGCCAG
>CALFHQ010000659.1 GCA_937876385.1 uncultured Pseudomonadota bacterium | reverse complement strand
GCTGCTTTCCTTGAAGAAGACGGCCACACGGCAGTCTCGGCAGCCACGGCCACGGAAGCCCTCGATATACTCAAGGCAAGCGACTTCGACGTGGTGATCTCCGACATCATCATGCCCGAACTTAGCGGAGTGGAGCTGCTGGAACGTCTCCGGGCCGCCTCAGAAGACCTCCAGATCATCATGATCACCGGACAACCATCGGTGGAAACAGCGGCTGAAGCGGTCCGGTTGGGCGCCTTCGATTACCTGTCCAAGCCCATCCAGGGGCAGACCATCGTCGATGTCGTCAACCGCGCCGTCAAGGTTCGACAGCTCATCCTAGAAAACCGCCGGCTCAGCAACGAAAACCAGAACTACCAACTTCATCTGGAAGGGCTGGTGAAAGAGAGAACGGCGGAACTGCACCTCACCAACCGCCAGTTGGAAGCTGAAATAGCAGAAAGAGAACGGATGCAGGAAACCCTCGAGAGCACCGTTGACACCTTGAGAGGAACCATGCATGGGTCGATCCGAGCGATGGCCCTCATCGTCGACAAGCGGGACGCTTTCACGGCGGGTCACCAACATCGAGTCGCTCGACTGGCCAAGGCCGTAGCAGTTCGTCTCAATCTAAACGCCAACGAACAGGAAGCCGTCTACCTGGCAGCCTCCGTGCACGACATTGGAAAGATCTCCGTTCCAGCGGGAATCCTCGCCAAACCGGGAAAACTCAACGAGGCCGAATTCGCCATCGTGCAGGATCACCCGGCAAGCGGCACCGAGATCCTCTCAACCATCGATTTCCCCTGGCCCATTGCAGAAATTGTTCACCAACACCACGAACGCCTCGACGGTTCCGGTTACCCCAGGAAGCTTGCGGGGAGCGCCATCTGTCTCGAGGCCCGAATACTCGCCGTGGCCGATGTCGTCGAAGCCATGGCGTCCCATAGACCCTATCGCCCCGCGCTGGGAGTAGATGCTGCACTGGATGAATTGAAACTGGGGAGAGGGTTCCGCTACGACCCAAAAGTGGTGGACGCTTGCATCCTCGAATTCAAAGACGGAGAGTTCCGCCTCGACTCCTGAAAACAAGCACAATTGACAAGAACAGAAGAACCAGAGTTGCCATCGTCCAAGGGCCCGGCCCTCCACCCGTAGAGCAGTTTGCGCTGCTGCTCGACCAACTGTTGCGGCTGTGAATCAATGCCGTCTCAACGCCGTGGGAGTTCACCGCAGCCAGGCTCTTCTCGGAACCACCGTGGTAGCGATACCGGAACATCGCACCGGATTCTTCCTGCAAATCGTCGTCCAACGACCACTCAAACTCCAGGCCATGAACCACGTCGCCATTGGAACTTCTCCCGATGCCAAAGACGGCCACCAGGTCGCCATTGTCAAGCCCCTTCTCGAAGGGCCCCAACAATCCCACCGATTGAATCTCCGACTCCGCCACCCCTTCAACATCAAAGGAAGCCATCTCACTGCCCGAAACCAACAGCACAATCTCCGACAACCCAACCGTGGGAGAGACAACAAGCCACTCCCCCCCTTCCTGGAACCACTGAGACTGCCTCTTTACCTGCGTCCCGTTGGCGGCTACCCACTCCACAACCCCCCGTCCCCACGCTTCCTCGCCCAGAAATCGGAAGGCAACCTTTACCCCCACGTCTCCACCGGAAACCACCTTCAACGGGTCAGTTCCCAATGCAGCAGACGGTGCACGTGCCAACAACGACGGCCCCTGATACAGAACCAGGGAGTCTGGGACGACGACCTCCACTTCGGTGCTCTCGAGCAGCTCCACCCCGTGGACCAACGACAACTCGGCAACCCCGGGGGACACCGTCTCCAGCATCCACTCTACGCCATCTTCCGCCGGAACACTCTCCACCACCCGCAGGACATCGGGATTGGAACTCTCCACGGAACAACCGCTGCAATCCGTGTCACCAGACTCAACGACCCCCCGAATCTCACTCCCCACCACGTAGGGAAGGTGAAGCCCCTCCGACGGCACATCCAGGGAAAAATCGATGGCGGGGTCAAACTCGTCGTGGAATCGCAAACCGGAGGACTCCCCGCCACAGCCCTCTGAAATTCCCATGGTCAGAAGAATGGCCAGGGCGAACTTCCACATGCAACGGGGTGGTCCTCCAAAGTCAAACATCAGATTGGCTACTCCTTGTGCCCCATGTTCTGCAGGGCGCTCTTGATTTCATCGACACTGGCACCGTCCTCAATGGTGGACATGTCTCCCAGGTCGCGCTCTTCACACAGCGCTTTCAAAACCCGGCGCATCACCTTCCCCGAACGAGTCTTGGGAAGAGACTTCACAATCTGCAACTCTTTGGGAGTCGCAATGGCGCCAATCTTGTCTCGAATCAACTGAATGATCTCCTTTCGAAGCTCATCAGAAGGCTCAACCCCCTGCTTGACCACCACAAAGGCAGCGATGGCCTGCCCCTTCAACTCATCCTTGATGCCGATGGCGCTGACTTCGGCGACTCTCGGGTGCTCGGAGATAACTTCTTCCACCTCACGGGTTCCCATGCGGTGCCCGGCCACGTTGATGACATCGTCGGTACGGCCCATCACGAATAAGTAGCCCTGGGAGTCGAAATAGCCTCCGTCGCCGGTCAGGTAATAGCCGGGGTGTTCACGCAGATATGACGACTCAAACCGGGCATCATCGCCCCACAGGGTTGGCAGCGTCCCGGGCGGCAACGGCAGGCGGATACAGATGGCGCCTTCCTCGCCCGATTCGCAGCCGGAACCATCCGGTCTCAGGATCTGCACGTCG
>CALFHQ010000658.1 GCA_937876385.1 uncultured Pseudomonadota bacterium | reverse complement strand
CGTGCCTCGAAGGAGGGTCCACGCGTTGAGAGAGGCGGGGGATTGACGGACCTTCATGTCGAGTTTTCCAGACCAGGGGTCCACCCAACCTTCAAGGGAGAGTTCCGAGCGATTTTTCCACACGAGGGTTGTTTGGGTAAGCCCGATTCGTCCTCGTTTCATGGAGAATCGTGCCGAGAGGCTGGACGCCGGTTCGGGGAGGTTTTCGAGGTTTCTCAGGGTCAAGGAGGCGTCCCCCACGAGGGTTTTCGCCAGGAGATCCAGGTTTCCGTCGAGGAGGGCCTCAAGGTCCCCTTTGACCACCCGCAGATACCCCGCCGCTTGCACCGGTTCCAACCATGCAGGAAGGGTGTCTGAGGGCAAGCCGGGGATGTTTTGCAGGGGGAAATCCCGGAAGTCCAGGCGGGCCCCGATGGTTCGGTTCCCCGTGTCTATTTCTGCAGACACCTCCAGGGAGAGTCCCCTGGGAAGGGAGATGCGAGCGCTGGCGTCGATGCGACTTTGTTCTGGGTCGCTTTGGGCCTGAAGCAGCACGCGCCGGATGGCGTTTCCTTCGAGGTTGGCGTCGTCAATCTGCAGTTCCACACCCCCTGAAATGACAGGAAGGGGTTCATCCTCGGGCCATCCGTCATACCGAAGAAGGGAGGCTTTGGCAGTGATGGAGGCCATTTCGATTCCGGGAGCACCGAACTGAGCGACGTGAACTTCTCCGTCGAATCCTCCGATGGGGTTGTCGGGGTCCGTCTGTTTCTTGTGGATGGTGGCCTGGGCGGTTCCCAGGTGGAAGCTCGGGCCGCTGAAATTCTCTGCTTCGAGGGAGATGTCTCCCTCGAGATTGGCCAGGGACTCCATTGGGTCGTTGGTTACGGAAGCTGTGAGTAGCGCCGAATTGATGGTCACCGTGCCGCTGACTGGGAGGTCCAGGAAGGGGATGCTTTCGAGGTCCAGATGAAGGGGTTCCCTGATGGCGAGGTCGAGGTCCACCGGCAGGTGGATATCCTCGATTCGGTTGCCTGGGAGTTTGGCGGTGAAGTCAATGCAACCTGTGTTGGGGCCGCTCTTGAGGCACAGGAGAGGCACATCGAGGATTCCATTGGCCAATTCGGCTCGAACATCAAGCCAATGGAGGGTATTTCCGGCAAAATGAAAGGAATCCCCGCTCAAGTCGAGGTCAATGCGGGGGGCGAGTAGCGGCCCCACGAAATCTATGGCCAGGTAGTCAACGGTTCCGTCGATTCCAAGTTCGGCAAGGAACGGACTGTCGGCCAGCGGAATGTTCGCAGCGGTAGCGTGGGCATCGACGACCAACTCATCCCCGAGGGTCATTGAGCCGGAAGAGAGCAGTTCGACAATGGGTGCGTGGAACTCCAGCGCGGACCATTGAATCTCTTCAGGAGAGATTTGAAGGTCTGTTTGCAGGGTTCCCTCGGTGATGCCGAGTCCCCTGAGGAATGTCCCGCCATCGATGCGTGCTTCCAGGCTCCCCCGGATCTCCACGGTAGTTCCCACATCAATGGCACCCTCGGTGATACAGGCGTTGACGGAGCAATCTTCAGCAATGGGAAGTGGGGATATGCCAAAATCATCAAGAAGGAGGGGTGGGCTCAGCCCGTCGACGCAAGCGTCGAACCGCAGGGCGAGAGGGCCTTCGGTGGGCAGCTCGAGGGTTCCGTTGCGCAAGCTCACTGAAGCTTCCCATACGGTTGCGTCTGCGTGGGAGACCTCTACTTCGACGGTGGGACCGACCTGGACCACGGCGTGGGCGTCCACCCCGAGGAGTTCCAGCATCTGGACGGTGAGGAGCGGGGAAGAGAGGTCTCCTTCGATTCTGGGGGTGGAGATAGAGCCGGTCATCTGGACCGTTCCGTGGGCGACTCCAGCGACGTTTCCTCGGGAGATTTCGCTGAGTCGTTCCGGGTTCAGGACTCGCACTTGGGCGCTGGCGTCCACGGGGTGGTTTCGACGCGGATACCACAAAGTGAAGTCTACCTCTGCGTCCAGGTCAGGATGTTGAATCCGGCCGCTTTTTACTGTGAGCATCTCTCGATTCAGGTGGAATGCCGGGAAGAAGAACTGAGACGGTTGGTTGCCCAGAAATCGGAGGTTCTCGGGGAGGAGGCTTCCGGTGAGCGTGAATCGATCGCCATCGAGGTCGTAGGCCTGGATGTCTATGCCATCTGCAGAGATCTCGAGGGTTGAGATTCCGGAGAGGACGGCAATGTCCATCCGCCAACCTGGAAATTCGATGTCCACATCTCCCTTTCCCAGGAGGATCTGGTCGAAGGTGAGATGGGGCCTGGGAGCTTTGGCGGGCCCGGCGGTTACGACTCTGGGGTTGAAGGTGTCGACAAAGCGGAATCCCGTCTCATCGAACGGAAGCCGAACGTAGTATCCCTGAAGTTCGGTGCGCCGAAAGTGGAGGGGGATGGGGTCGTCTTTTCCGACGAGCTTTCCGGCCCCCCAGGTCACGAGGGCCATGCGATCGAAATTGACGAAGAGGTGTTTGACTTGGATGACGACGTAATCGTCTGGATGCTCGATGGTGACTCCGAACAGTTCGACGTCGTCGGAGAACACGCTCCAGTGGAGGTGGTCGATGTGGAAGGAGCCGAGGAGTTCCTGGTTGAGGAGGTTTTCGACGAAGGACTCGTTTATCGAAGTGGTAAGCAGGAAGTAGGCAACAACGAGAACGGTGAGGATTCCGAGAATGAATCGCTCCACCAGTCCGGCAAGCAGCAGCGCCAACCGGAAAGGAAAGATGAGTATGGACCACAGCAATCGCCGGACCCTTCGGGATTTTTCCCGTGGGCGATCTGACGGTGTGTTCTGTTCGTCCAGTTCAGCCATGCACCAATCACTTCGTGGGTTGTTTCGGGGTCTTCTTCAACAGGAGTTTTCCGTCGCCGAACTTGATTTCCCCTCCCATGAGGACAACGAATCCCAGGGACGCCGGGTTTGGTGCGTTGTTCAGATCGAGCATCTGGGGAAGCTGTGGCGCTTTCAGCTCGAGGGTAGCGGCGGGGGTATCGATGACGATGGAGCACTCGGTCACCTCGGCCATGCCGGGGTCCCCTCCACCGAGGGTGACTGCCAGGGTTCCGGAGACGGTTCCGCCCAGATTGTTGGCCAACATCGCCGGTGCGCTGACGTGCTTCAGGAGTGTGCCGAGGTCCAGATTGTCGAAGGTGAGCTGCAGCTTCTGGGGTCCGATTTCCGGGGGAACAACCCCCTTTGCGTGCACGGTGATGGCTCCACCCACTGCCGGGACGAGTCGAAGGTCGAACTTGTACCGTCGGTCGGGGGCTCCTTCAGCGGACAGGACCAGGGACAGGGGCGCTGGGAGTTCTCCTAGTGCTGACGACACCTTGTCGGCACTGATTCGGAGGGAGAACTCTCCTCGATTCCAGTGTTTCAGTAGGGTCTGGAGTTTGTCGGCCTGGGAAGCGTCGCTTCGAAGGAGGTCCACCATGGCCTGGCTGTCCCCAGCAAAGAGGAGGTTGATTCGGCTTTCGAGTTCAAGGTCGTGGAGGGTGAGGTCTCCAGTGGAGATGAGAGACACCTTCACCCCTTTGATGCGTCCGTGGACCCTCTCGGGTGTTGCTGCGAAATCCACATGTTCGATGTTCATTTGCGGAATGGGGGTCTCCAGGATGGAGAGTCCGGGGAATTGGAAACGGTCTACGACAAGGGATCCGTTCCATCCTTGAGCGTCGATGCTTCCTCTTGCGCTGAGAGAGCCCAGGGTAACTCCGGAGAGAACCATGTCATTGGCGAGTGGGATGTCGGGGAGGGTTATTTCTCGGATTTCGAGGTGTCCTTTGTTTGCTTCAAGGCCCATTTCGAGTTGGGCCGAGAGCAGGGTCTTCTCCTTCCACATGAGGGTGACATTGGCGGAGACGCTGTGTGGGGCGTACGGCTGTGCGTTGACATCTCCCTTGAGATCCGCGTCGAATGCGAGGGTGAGCCCTGCTGGGAGTTCCAGGCTCCCCTTCTTCACGAGGACCTCGTCCTGGTTCCACTGGGTTTCCAGGGAGAAGGGACCGAAGCTATGCGGTGCCGGCGATTGAAGCAGGGCTTCCAGTTGTCGCTGAAGCCCTAGAGTCTTGGGCACGACATTGAACCGGTCGATTTTCGCTTGAATGGTGCCCATGGATTTTCCCTTGTCGTCTCCTGAGACCTTGCCATGCACGCTGGCGGGTCCGATGAGGAAGTCGGCAAAGGGAGTCTTCAGGGACAGGCTGACCCCTTCGACATCAATGTCATCGAGTTGGAAGGGGCTGGGGGGCGAAGGCTCTTTGGGTTCCTTCTTCTTGAAGAACGTGTCGAGGTTGAGGTTTCCCTGCTCGTCCATGGTGACGTACAGCTTTGCGTTTCGGGCAAAGAACTTGTCAACATTGCCGTTGGCCAGCGCCATCAGGGAGCTGCGGGTAACGGTGGCTTGTTCGAGGGTGAAGATGGGTTCTCTACTGTTGGTCTCCATGCGAAGGTCAAGAACGCTCATGAGATTCCCGGCGGGGTCGACCACGAGAGTTCCGATGGAAGCCTGCCCTTCGGTATCCTCAGCGATGAGGGTTCCAATGTAGGCTTTGCCTGGTGCGCTGGTGGTAAGAAAATAGGCGAAGACCAGCAGGGTAGCGATAGACAGGAGCAACTGCCCCAGGACACGGACAGTTCGTGTGAAGGTCGTTGCGGGTCGATTCAAGGCCACGGGAACCCCCTTGATGCGCTAGGTCGTGATCCATTATCGCAGGGCACACCCCTGCGGCTGGTGCGAGGATACCCCACTTCTGGGTGCGTGTAAAATCGGTTGGCACGCGCCCTCGCGAGGGTTGGGTTGGGGAGCATTGGGCTGGGGGCTGGAAAAAGAGTTGACACTGAATCCGGGGCTACAGTAGCATCCGAATCCACGGAGGGATGTCATGGAGGAATTTGATTACCTGAATTCGAACGTTTCGAAGGATTTCGAGGACTCATTGGGAGACCGATCCTCGCATATGTTTGAGCGCGAGATCAAGGAGCGAGCCCGGCTTCTCCACAACCTTCGCTACCCGAAGGATCAAGCGATCCTCCGCATCCGTCATAACCTTGCGTGGGAATTTGACGATGCGTGGACTCGCAAAGAGCCCAAAGCGATGGCGATGGTGGAAACCATCGTATCCGACCTCTACAAGCGTCTGACCGACAAGCGGGACTGACCGCTCCTCTTTCGTCACTGTCTATCTTCTCAGTCTTCCGGCAGTAATGGTGCTTGCGGATTCCGCATTGACTCTTGTCTTTGTAACCTGCTAGTCTGGCCCTCAGGTGGGAACTCAACAATCGATCGAAGCTATGAGCAAGTGGGAGGTCTACGACTGTGTCGACGCACAACGACATTGCCTCTGGAGAGTATAAATCGACTACCAGTGAGAGCAGCCTTCGTCGTCTGGTTGCGGAATTGCAAGCAGAGTTGGAGTTGTATCGTCGCAAGTTTTCTCTCTTGTTACGTTCAACCTCTCGTGGGGTGATTGTGTGCAGTCGAACCGACGTCCTGGAATGCAACTCGGCTGCTGTTGAATTGTTTGGGGCTTCTGGAGAGAAGGAGTTGATGTCGGCCAATCCGATGGCACTCTTCCCGCTGGAACAGACCCAGGGGACCTACTCCCAGAGTCAGGTTTGTGGGTACGCAAATCGCTCGGTGATGACGGGCCCCCTTGTCGGCACCTATGAGATGCGCCGATTGAACGGAGAGCGGTTTGCTGCCGAGACGACCATTACCGGTTTCACGCAGGGAGAAGAGGCGATTTTCCTGGTAACGATTCGGGAAGCGACGGATCCGAAGGTGAGTTAGACCGGCTCTTTGGAGGAATCTCCTCATCTCCACGATGGAACACCTCTTTGCAGCATCTGATAGTCCTTGCCGACGGGCCCCATTTTCGCTATGACGGAGTGGCAACTGAGCTTATAGAGCGTCAGAAGGAGTGTCCATGACCCAGACAAACTTTGAGCTTCGAGCCTACACATTCATCGACAGCCTGCAGCCGCAATTGGCGCAGTTCATTGCCAAGGACAACCGGGTTTACGATCCGGCCGAGCACGATGCGTCGATTTTCCTGGAGTTGGCTCCAGCCATGGAGATCCACCGAATGATCGACCTCGTCTTGAAGGGAACTCGGGTTCGTTTGGGCTCCCTGGTGACTGAGCGTCATTTTGGCATGATGCAGATCCAGCACCCGGATCAGGGTGAAGTGTTGGAAGCGGCGAACATCGTATTCCGCCAGACGGGATTGACCATTGGGGACCGCGCCGAAGTGAAGATCCTTGCCAACCACATCGTTCGAGGCATTGAGCAGGACCACGCCATTGCCATTACGGGGATGGCGAAGGGGAACATGGCGGTAGCCAATGAGTCCATGCTGATCATGGAATCCACTCCGGCAGCCTACCTCGCCATTGCATGCAACGAAGCCTTGAAAGCTGCCAACGTGAAGCTCATCACGATTCGTCCCTTCGGCGCCACTGGCCGAATGATCCTCACGGGTCCCGAATCGGAGATCGACTCCGCTGCTGAAGCTGTCGTGAGCATTCTAGACATGTTGAATCAGGATCGAGCAGCAGCCCGCTAGCCTCCCGGCTTTTTCTCCCGCAAACATCAGCAAGCA
>CALFHQ010000657.1 GCA_937876385.1 uncultured Pseudomonadota bacterium | reverse complement strand
CGACCTGACCTGGAAGCAGCGGCTGGACCTCGACGCCTGCATTCACTGTGGTCGTTGCGATGAACTTTGCCCGTCTCGGCGTGCCGGCGACGAGTTCGCTCCCGAGACCTTGATCTTCAACCTGGCCAAGCTCGTTGAAGAAAACACGCGAATCCTGGCCGATAGCAAGGGCAAGGATGGGGAAGTGGAGCTCAAGCAGGTCATCGGAGATGCCTTCCAGGAGAACTTCCCGTGGTACTGCCGAACTTGCGGCGCGTGCATCGAGATTTGCCCGGCAATGATCCAGCACGTCGATGTCTTCTTTGAAATTCGTCGAAACGAAACCCTCATGCAGGCCCGCATGCCCACAGAAGCCAGCCGAGCAATCCGAACCATGGAGAACCTCGGAAATCCGTTTGCTGCACAAGCCGACCGAAAGGACTTCGTCAAGGAGATGGGCCTTCGAGTGATCGAGGCCGGAGAAGAGGTGGATGTGCTCCTGTGGATCGGATGCGCCACTGTCTTTGACCCCGCAAAACACAAGATCGTCAAGGACCTCATGGAACTTCTGGACCGCGCCGGCGTGGACTACGGAGTGCTGGGCGAGGACGAGAAGTGCTGCGGAGACCCCGCTCGATTGCTCGGAGAAGAAAACCTCTTCCAGACCATGGCCAAAGAGCAGGTCGAGTATTTGAACGCTCGCAAATTCAATACCCTGCTGGTGACTTGCCCCCACGGCTTCAACGTCTTCCAGAACGAGTACCCCCAGTTTGGCGGGAACTACAACGTGAAGCACCACTCGCAGTACCTGAAGGAACTCCTCGATGCCGGCAAGTTCGGCCCGCAGACAGGGGTCGCCGGTACGCATGTATACCACGACCCGTGCTACCTCGGACGCTGGATGGGCGAATTCGAAGCCCCTCGTAACGTCCTCGATTCCATCCCCTCGATGGAGCGTAAGGAAATGGCCGAACACCACGAACGCAGCTTCTGCTGCGGTGCCGGTGGCGGTCACTTCTGGATGGACTTGAAGGGACCCGACCGCATTAACAATATTCGTGTGCGGCAGGCCCAGGACCAGAAGGCTGACACCATCGTGACCGGCTGCGCCTTCTGCATGCAGATGATGGATGACTCGGTGAAGGACCTCGACTTGGAAGAGTCCATGAAGGTCAAGGACATCGCGTCCGTATTGCTCGCAAGCCTCCCTCCGCGGCCCGAATCGCCGAAAGCGGAGGACAATGCGTAGGACCCGAAAGGGGCCTGCGGAGTTTGAAGAACCGAAGAACCGTGGATGAGGGGGGCGCCACTCCGGTGGCGTTCCCCTCAGAAGCGTCCTCCCGGGAATTGGAGGACTTGAAATTTCGGATTTCGCTTCAGCTCGCAAGAGCTGTTGAAATCATCTCTTCTTGATTGAAGAACCGAAGAACCGTGGAAAAGGGGGGCGCCACTCCGGTGGCGTTCCCCTTGGAAGCGTCCTCCCGGAGTTTGGAGGACTTGAATTCCTGGATTTCGCCTTCAGCCTGCAATGGGCTGTTGAAATCATCTCTTCTTGATTGAAGAACCGAAGAACCGTGGAAAAGGGGGGCGCCATTTCGGTGGCGCTCCCCTTGGAAGCGTCCTCTCTACCGGTTTCCTCGACCCAATCCCTGACCGGCGCCTGTCCCTCGTCCTTGACCCCGGCCCCGGCCCCTGCCATTGCCTCTGCCCTCTCCACGGCGTCGCAATCGGCGATGCGGTCTGCCGTCCCGTTCTCGCTCTATCCAACCACGAACAGCACCCAAAGCGGTACGGTTGGCGGCGGTCTTGGAAGACTCCTCAGGGGCGTAGCCGAAACGCCTTCCCGTGACTTCCGAGAGGATCTCCACCGATTCTTCTCGAACTTCGGGACTCTCTGAACTCTCAAGCAGGTCGACTATCCGCTCCACTGCCATGGGAACGTCCACCTTCGCCAGGGAGTGCACCGTCTCAAGACGAACATCCTCGTCTTCGATGCTCGAGAACAGCTTCGACAACACCGCCGGCCTCACACTCGTCACCAGCATCTCTGCTGCCTGGTTCTGCATGAAGGGCATGTTCGCCCTCGCCACAAACTCCAGGAGCGCGTCTTCCCCTTCCTCCGGGGACAACGCATGCAGCCGAGAGGCCACGAGGAGCCTGGTCTCCTCATCGTCGATGGCCTGGAACGCTTCGAGCAAAAGAGGGGAGCGCTTCTCCCCCTTCAGCAGTTGCTCCTTTTCCGTGTAGTCAGCCTTGAGAAGTTTCTCCAGGAAATGTGTCACGGCAGGGTCGGCTCCGTCGTGGATGTTGTCCTGTTCCGCCTGGCTGAGTTCCGTGGCGAGGGCGTCATCCCGGGCATGCACCGCTTGCAGGTGTTCCTCCATCTCATGGTCGTGGTGTGCCGACCAGAAGGACGAATCCGCCATGGCGTTGCCCAACAGCATCATCAAGCCCGTCACAGACAGCAGGGCGCCCATGCCCAGCGCAACCCGCCTGAGATTCCGACGGAGGTTGATGCCAGAGCGCAGGACAAACACGAGCACACTCACTACCACCAAAACCGCCCCGTAAAGGGTGACAACGGCAGGACCGGCGGGGAAATCCCCGACGCTGCTCAACGCCAATCCAAACACGGTGACGACGGTTCCCATGGTCCAGCCAATGACCAACTGCAGCTTCAGACGACTCGTCAAGAGAGTCGCCAACATGGCAGGGACCACCAGGAACACGAACACCAGGAGGACCCCCGCTACTCGCACCGAGAGGGAAATGACGAGGCCGAAGGACATGTAGAAGAGGAAGTCCCATAGCTGCACCCGAATTCCCCGCCTGCGAGCCTCATCGGCGTTAGTGGAGATGAGCAGAAAGCGCTCTCGGAAGATGTAGTGAAACAATCCGACGACGGCGTAGAGCGCACCTGCGATGAGAACGTCCGAGCCGTTCACCCATAGCAGACTCCCTGCCATGATGTCCTTGATATGTTCGGCCCCATGGGGGGCTCGGTCCACAACCAGGATGGCCGCGGATGCCGCCAGGGCGTACGTCAAGCCGATGATGGCTTCCTGCGGAATGCGCTCCTCACGAAGCCTCGTGATCGCGAAAACCGCTGCTGCCACCATGGCGAAGATCAAAGAGAATACATACGCTCCAGGCCCCCCAGGCTCCAAGCCAAAGAGAAAGGCCACCGTGGTTCCCAAAGCCGCAATCTGGGCAAAGGCCAGGTCCACGAAGATGACCTTCCGCCTCAAGACGTGGATGCCCAGGTAAGAGTGGATTCCCACGAGAATGAGGCACTCGAAGAAGGGCCAGAACATCAATTCAAGCATGGTCATGGTGCGCTCCTACTTGCC
>CALFHQ010000656.1 GCA_937876385.1 uncultured Pseudomonadota bacterium | reverse complement strand
GGGGGACATGAGCCGGCCTAATCCATTGGAAATAACCAGGATACCGGCGATGGGCTTGAGTTCCGGCGACTGACACCGGATGTCGAGATGTTGTGGTCCCAGGCCATCGAGCCGGATCTGCTTGGGCATGAGTTCACCGTGAATCGGAATCCGGGTGGTGATTGGGTGGTGAGTGTGGATGGGGAGTCAGGTGGTTCGGTTCAGGATGAGACAACGAATGACTTCGCTGGACTAGCGGCATTTGGGACCTCTGGAAATGGGGCTGGAGCAGGTGGGTTCATGGAGGGGCTGCAACTCTGTCCATTAGACCCAGGATGTCTGGTTGATGAAGATTGCGAGGACTGGAATCCCTGTACCGCAGATATCTGCCTTGTAGGTTTCGGCTGCGGCCACGCACCCGAACCAGACGGAATGCCCTGCGGAGATGAGAGTCTCGGATACACCTGTCAATATTCCCTATGCCTGTGTACGCCAGAATGCGGAGGGAAGGAGTGTGGGGACAACGGTTGCGGAGGTATCTGCGGAGATTGTGCCCCAGAAGCAACCTGTAGCGATGGAATCTGTTTGTTCCAGGAGTGCTTCGACGGAAACAGTGTTGATTGGGACGGCTGCAACAACGGAACAATTGTGGAATTCCAACAAAACAGCTTCTGGGAATCGTCCCAAGCTCATCCGGATGTGGCAAGTCTACCTGATGGACGTGTCGTGTGTGTCTGGCAAAGTGGCCAACCGTATGACGGGCCGGATGGTTCAGGTAATGCGGTTTCTGGAGCTATTTATGATGCCACGGGGATGTCTGGTATTGGAGAGTTCCAAGTGAACACTACCGTCGAGGGGCAACAGCACGCTCCCTCTACTGCTAGTCAAAGCGATGGCAGGTTCATTGTTGTCTGGGAAAGCCCTGATGGGTCCAACTTTGGGATTTTTCTACAGACATTTGCCCCGTCGGGGGATTTGCTTGGCGGAGAGATCCAGGTCAATTCCATTTCAGCTGGGGACCAACGCGAACCAGCTATTGCTGTGATGGATAATGGTAACTTTCTTGTCGCATGGCACGGAAATGGAAGTGATGACCCAGATGGTGTCTATTGCCAGCTGTTCTCGGCCGACAGCCTGAAAATTGGACCACAGTTTCTTGTGAACCAGCAGGTGCAGAACGAACAGAGAGATGCCGTCGTTGCTTCGCTCTCCGGGGGGAAAAGTGTCGTAGCGTGGGAAAACAAAGGCAATAGTGGAGTTTATGCCCGCTTCTTCGACGAAGCAGCACAGGCTCTTGGGAATGAGATCCAACTTGTTGCTGAAGGGGGCAACCAAGAGCCGGCCGTGCTGGCGCTGTCCTCGGGCGGATTTATCATGGCATGGTCTTCAACTGGGTATGGGAGTGTTGGAAAGGACATCTATGCTCAGGTGTTTTCAGAGGCGGGTGTTGAACAACACCCAGTGACGCGTATCAACTCCACGGTTGATGGTGACCAGTCGTATCCCTCTCTCGTCCACTCGGGGAGCGATGTGGTCGTTCATTGGACAGGATACGGTGAAGACGGGTCGGAGGTGTACGGTGTTCGCGTTTCGAGTGACGATCTCAGCGCCGTTGGCGAGGAGTATCAGGTCAACTCGTTTTCCCCGGGTTTTCAGGCCCGGGCTCGAAGTGCGATGGTTCCAGGGGGCGAGTATCTTGTTGTTTGGGAAAGCTCGGACCAGGACGGGGCCTATCTCGGTATCTTCGCTCAACGCTTCAGCTCAAATGATGAGAAGTTGTATCGGTGACTTAGGTGCATCGGCTCTAGAGATGGGTGTCCGAAAAGTGTCCCTCCAAAGGATCGAAACGCACGGAAAAGGACGGAAAAGGACGGAACCGCTCCTTGGTTGACTTCTCTTTCGAGTCGCCACTTTCCGTGTGTTTTCGGTGGGTTTAGATGTCGCTCTCGGGGCAATTCGTAATCAGCAGGTCGGGAGTTCGAATCTCCCCGTTGGCTCCAGCACGCAAT
>CALFHQ010000655.1 GCA_937876385.1 uncultured Pseudomonadota bacterium | reverse complement strand
CGTCTTGGATGTGAAAGTGGTCGACCCGGTATTTTTGGTGGAGGTGATCCATCCACTGCAGGGCTCGATGGGCATCCACGGCTCGCCATTTTCGGGGGAGCTTTGGGTTGGAGTGGATGCAGAAGTGGCAACCGTGGGGGCATCCCCTGGAGGTGAGAACGGAGAGCATGCGGCCGTATCTGGTGGCGGTGATGTATCGTTCCAGCGGGAACAGCTCGACGGGGGGAAAGGGAAGGGCATCGAGGTCGTTTTCTACTGCGAAGCGGTAGTCGGACTTCCCTTTCCAGACGATGGCGTCGCTCCCCCCCCACCCTTCCAGCGGTTTCCCGTCGGCCAAGCGTCTGATCGCCGCGTTGAAGACGGTCTCTCCTTCTCCCACGACTACGAAGTCGATGCTGGGTTCGCCGACGGTTTGAACGGGGAGCATAGAGGCGTGCATCCCTCCAAAGAAGGTGGGTACATCGCTGTGTCGCTTGACCCAGCGTAGGAAGGACAGGCTGGATCGAATCTGAAGACCGGTCATGGCTGTGGCTGCCGCTGCGACGACACGTCCGGTGCTGAGAAGCCGGCGGGTTTCCTGGGGCCAGTGGGCATCGAATCGGTGGTCGAGGAGGAGCACCTCAAAGTCGGGGTGAAGGTAGGTCGCCAGGGCCATCAGCCCCCAGGGTGCGGTGGCGTCTCCGACCCCTCGCCAGGTGGCCGGATTAAAGAGCAGAACGACTTTCCGGTCACTGTTCATTGGAATAGGGCTCCCTGGGCATGCCGGTGAATTGGACCATTTCGAACATCTCGGGTCGACAGTTTTCCACGGACACACTGAGCTCCAGGGGGACTTCCCGAGGAAGATCGGTGACGTCGTAGAAGAGGAACTGGAGATTCGTGACGCGATGGCTTTTCGCTTTCAAGGGAACGTTAGAAGCCAGGATGGTGATGTCGCAGTCAACCTCTGCGGCGACCCAGAGCACCTCTTTGGCCTGTCGAAACTCCTGAGTCCTGGCCGGCAGGTTCATGGTTCCCAGGTAGCGTCGGTTGTGTTTGGGGGCTCCGATGAGGTCTTCGCACTGAGCTTTGGGAACAGAGAGTCTGTCGTCCAGGGAGCGAAAGACCTCGCACCCGCCGAAATAGCGAATAAGAGGCTTGGAGGGGTGGACACCTGTGCGTTTACTGCACCAGGGACGGTCGCACTCGATCTCCAGAGTAAATTGGTCAAGAGGAAGGCGTTGGGGGTCGATGCCGGCTATCTGGACATCATCAATCCACGCCTCGTGGTGAGAGACGATGCGATAGGGGAACCACCGGTCAACGACCAACACGGGAGGCGGTTGGGTTGGGTCCGATGCGGTGCCTGGGGGGTCGTAGAGTCTGAGCAGGTAGTTGTGACCGTAGAAGCCGGTGACCATGAAGGGGGAGAAGACCGTAGAGGCGAGGTTGTTGACCCGCACACTGAACTCGTCGTGAAGGGTTTGCAGGATGTGCTTGGATTCAGAAAGATCGGGAGTATCGCCCACTGGGTCCATCAGGGCGATGCGGCTGGGGTAGTCGATGGAGCCATAGAGGAGGTCATCGAGGCTCTGGGATTCAATCCATGCGGTGCCAGCAATGAGGGCGAGGAACAGTCCAACTCCTGCTGCTCTTCGCAGGGTTGTTCCGCTGGTCCAGGTGCGGGCGATCCACAGACTCCAGGGAAGCAGTCCGAGGACGATGAGCCATTGCATGGCGGGTCTGGCCAGTTGAATTCGGGGCGCATCGAGGACAAAGGCTGGAAGGACAACGTAGTAGAGGAAGAAGATCACGGGAAAGCGCATGGTTCTGGACATCAAGGCAGCGCCGAAGGCCCAGAGGAGGCCGGTAGCTCCCAGCAGCAGAAAGACCAGCTCTCCTCCCCAGGGCAGGAAGCGATATTCGACAAAGGAGTTAAGGACGTAGAGCCAATTGAGGAGGTACTGCCCTTGGACGAGGACTTTGTCCCCTTCCCCCGGTTCGAGGCGGAAGAGTCCCCGGGTGTTTGAAAATCCGGTGAACATCTCCGAGAGGATGTATGGGAGGTACGTGATGGCGAGGGCGATGAGTCCCAGCGTCCACTCTCGTCTGTTGGGCCATCGACGAAACGCCAGAAAGAGGAGGGCCACGAGTCCCGGGATGAACAAGGTCAGTTGATAGGTCTGGCTCATGACGCCGAAGATGGCTCCCAGGGCGATGATGTTCCCGGTCCCTCCCTCTCTTAGGAATCGGTATAGGAAGAAGAGGAAGGGGGGCATGAATCCGGCCGCGTAGTACATTCCGTGACCGTGGGAGCAGAGCAACATGGAGTGCATGGAGAGTGCGTACAGCATCCCCATTCCCCATCCGGCCCAGGCAGCGGTGCGTCCTTCGATGCCTTGGAAGTGGTCCTTGATTCTGGAGGTCCATGGGTCGTTGGCTTCGTGGAGTAGATCCTCGAACCACGCCTTGCCCAGTCCAACGACGAAGACCACTGAAGCCGCATGAATCATGAGGAGGAAAGCCAGTTCGAGTCCCGGGTCTGGTGAGAAAGCATAGGGAATGGCTTTCATGTAGTAGATGAGTGGGCCGAGGGACGCGGACAGGAAGCGGATGTGTCCGATTCCGTAGAGTGGCAATTCCCCTTTCTCGACGATGATGCGAGCCCAGTGGGTATCTTCTGCTGTTTCGAACTCATAGTAGTTGCGCAGAGTCAGTCGTGCGATGAGAAAGACGAGGAGGGGGAGGCCGTACAGGAACAGGGGGCCGGGTCCGTCGTGTACCCATCGATCCTTGAATCGCACCCAGCGGTCGTGCATGAGAAGTGCTCCTACGCGCCGAGGTAGCGCAACTGGAAGTAGTCCCACACATAGGCTGGAATACTGTGCGCGGTGGCGGTGATGTTGTAGGAGCAGGTGTAGCAGCAGGCGCCATCGAGTCGGCATGCATCGAGAACGGGGAACCACTCCTTCCGTTTCTCCTCAAGCAGCTTTTGAGACATCTTTGGAGTCTCCAGCAGGTCGATGAAGTGGTCCGTTTCGTTGCAGAAGGCCAGCTTGCCGTCGCTTCGCAAGTCGAGGAAGAGCTGCCCGGCCCTACAAGGCGGCATGGCCCGTCCGAGGACGTAATCCTGGGCGAAGCGATAGAAATCCCGGTGGTCCCAGAGGGGGGCGCCGGCGAGTTTCAGCGCCCGCAGGTGTTCGAAGGCGCCGGCGACCCTTTCCCGACCGGCGGGTCCCCAGCCGTCATAGTTCTTCCCTCGATGCAACCCACCTGGGGCAATATTCATGGGGATGAACGAGGCATAGAGCTTGCTGGCTTCGACGAAGGCAACGAAGTCGTCCACTTCATCGACGTTGTCGGGGCCGAGGACTACGTTGATTTTGTATACTGTCGATGGCCCATGGTCTCGTGCCTGGGTGAACTGTTCCAGAACCTTGGGGAGAATGTCCTTGCCTCGAATGCGGGCATAGGTCTCTCGGTCCAGGCTGTCCAGGCTCAGGGCAAATTGCAGGATGTTGGAGTGCCTGGCCAGCTCTTCGATGCGTTTGCGAGAGAGGAGTTCTCCGTTTGAGGTGATGGTCACCTGGATATCTCTTTGAGCGAAGATTCCAACGATGTCGGAGAGGTCTCGCCGCATAAAGGGCTCCCCTCCAGTGATTCCCACGACGGGGATTCCCAGCTCCTTGATTCGGTTGGCCGCGTGTTCAATTTCGGGGAGGGTCATGTCCCGATTGGTCAAGCTGGGGACACTGCAGAAGGCGCATCTGAGGTTGCATGTATTGGTGATATTGAATCCCAGGAAGATCGGTTTCCCGGTCATGAGACGAGCCAAGACTCGAAGTTCAGACTTCACGTTCCCCCTCTGAGCCGACGACTCCGTGGCGACCATCCTCATGATAGTGCCCTGCCTGATTCACAGCAAAGGGGTCTCCGCGTTCTCCCAGCGCCACTTTGGCTCCTTCCCAGCCTGTGCGAATGGCGTGGTCGATGTTGTGGTATCGGAACATCCCGGTTCTTCCCACCACTTCGACGTTTCTCCATTCCTCGATGCGCCGATACAGCTCCGCCACTCGGGCTTCGTAGCCGATTTCGTAGAGCGGATAGGCGTTTGGGAGGCGTCTCACCTCCCCTGACTCGAATTCCCGACGCTGCACGAACCCCATCTTCTCGAGGCGGGAGACGGTGTCTTCAATGAGGTCAGCATCGGTTCGTTCCCACGACGGGTCATGGGGGAAGGCAAAGTACTCAACAACGAGGGAGGTGTGGCCGTCGGGAGCCATGGCACGGCTCCAGTTTCTCGGCTCGTGCATGCGCCCGAAGGGTACATTCTTGTCTGGGAAGTAGATCCAATTGTCAGTGGTGACCTGGTTCCGTTTGAAGGTCAGGAAGACGGTCATGATTCCGCGATATCGAATTCCCTGGAGATCCTTCCGCCTCGCTCCCAGCCATGCGGCCGTTTGAGGGAGGGGGTTTGTAAAGAGGAACTGCTCTCCTTCGATGGTCTGTCCATCGTCGAGGACGACTCGAAGGACCCGGTCATCGGAGGACTCCACTCCAACGACTCGACTGTTGAGTCGAAGGTCTCCTCCTGCCTGCACAAATTCATTGGCCATGAGTTGACTCAGTTGGCCGATTCCCAGCCTGGGATAGAGGAACTTCTTGAGCAGAGTTGCAGGTCCGTTCTTCGCGGGGGTTCTGGTGAGGGCGTCAAAAATGGCCTTGGAGAGGCTCAGGTCACGAATTCGTTGGCGAGCCCAGTCGGCGGAGAGGCGCTTGCACGATACTCCCCAGACCTTCTCGGTGTAATCTCCAAAGAAGCGGCGGTAGAGATTGTCCCCGAAGCGTGCCTGCGTCCATCCTTCAAAGGTTGTCAAATCCAGCATCCCGGCAGCA
>CALFHQ010000654.1 GCA_937876385.1 uncultured Pseudomonadota bacterium | reverse complement strand
CGTCGCCGTTGACGTCGCCGTCGCCGTCGCCGGTCGTTCCTGCCTGTCGTTGTCGTGTGCGTCTGATGCTGCGGTTCTGGTCATGCACTCATTTTGACCAGCATCGAGACTACTTGGTCGAGCAGGTTCTTGCCCTCGTTGACTCTTTCTGATTCGACGAGTTCCAGAACTCTCAGAGCGTCGAGGAGGGCACTGCATTCGTGCGTTGCGTCGACCACGATTGTCGGCGACGGCGACGGCGACGAGAGGCGACGACCACGATTGTAGGTGACGTCAACGAACTGGGTGCGATTGCCCTGACTGTTGCGGGGAGGGCGAAGTCAGATTAGATGCATTCGGCGAAGCTTCCGTCGCCGTCAGCGCAGGAGCAGCGGGGCATTGGAACCAGAGCAATGAAGGCGTTGATGGCGTCCATGTCCCGGGTGACGGGGACGACTCCGAAGACCCGGAGCAAATCGCCTTCCTTAGCCTCATAATCTAAGCCACCGCAGACGCTGAAGCGGGCCGAGCGGGAAAGATCGGGTACGGCCACAACGCACATCTTGTCGATGTCGCCGGAGTCCGGATTCGTGACCACCTCCATGACGATGACGGCCAGGTCGGTTGGGGACTCCAGGGTGACCTCACCGTCTGCTCCAGTGAGCGCCGAAGCGGCGATGCTGATTGTGGCCGTGCGCAGGTCGACCCCTTCGGTAAGTGCCGGCGCGGTGGAAGTGATATTGATGCGGCGAGCGCCTGCCAATTGCGCTTCAGCGGCCTGGGTACCGTAGCCATAGAGGGCGAGGTTTTCACCATCCAGGAAGCCGCGCACCAGGGCGGTTCCGGGGGAGGGCTCCGCTGTTCCCTCGCCATCGATGGATCCCTTGAAACGGAATTCGACGACGTCTCCCTCCATCGTGCCGAAGAGGTTCTCCGGGACGGTGCAGGTGGGTCCCGGTTCCTGTGTCGGCTCGGAGTCCAGGATGTGCAGGACGTCATCTTCGAACCGGTAGGATTGCTCGGGAAGGTAGTTGTGCATGTGCGACAGTGCCACGTCTCGCTCTGGGAAGTAGATGGTGTTGGCCTCGTACCCGAAGTTGAGTCCACCGTGGCCCCAGCGGGTGCCGAAGAAGTCGGTGGAGGTGGAGAGTCCCATGCCATAGTCTACCGGGGTTCCGAGAATCGGGGTCACGTTGGTGGTTTTCATTTCGGCCAGCGATTCCTGGGTGATGAGGTCGCCAGTGAGTAGAGCCACCATGAATTTCATGGAATCCTCGGGCGTGGTGACGAGACCGCCGTCGGTCCAGGAGAACATGGGGGGAAAGAGGTAGGTGGCATCGACGAGGTAGTCTTCCATGAACCAACTGGGTGGAAGGAGGGCCACGGCATCGGCTCCCAGTCCAAAGAAGAAGCCGACAATGGCCAGGTCGAGGTAACCGTGGGCGAGGTCGGGCTTGGTTTCGTCCACGACGTCGAGGTACGTGTCGTCGAGTCCCAACGGGTCGAGAATCCGGGTGCGCAGAGCATCTTGTGCTGCTTCCCCGGTGACCTCTTCGATGATGAGGCCGATGAGGATGTAGTTGGTGTTGGAGTAGATGTGCTGTGTTCCCGGCTCGAAGACCATCTCTGTGTCTTTGACGAAATTCAGGAGCACGTCAGGGGTTGTGAGACTCTCCGGGTCGAATACAGCGGCCATCATGAAGGACTCGGAGAGCAAGTAGTCTGGAATGCCGCTGCTCATGTCCAGCAACATGCGGACGGTGACATTGTCCCAGGCTGGGTAGTCGCTGACGTAGTCTGACAGGGGGTCGTCGAGGCCTACCAGCCCTTCATCCACGAGCATCATGACCAGTGCGGCGATGAACGGCTTGGTATTGCTTCCAACACGAAAGGAGGAGTGGGTGTTCATTGCGTCGCCCGTGGTGATGTTCGCCACTCCAGCCGCCTCGACAAACGTGGCGCCGGAGGGGAGTCGGATGGCGACGCTGAGGCCCGGGTCGCCGCTGAAGGCCAGGTATTCGTCCATGGCTTTGCGCAGGTGGGCAGCGAGGAGGTCGGGAAAAGTGTCTGAACTGACGTCTTCCTGGATCTCCGAGATATCCTCGGCAGTGTCGTCGAGGGAGTCGGCCGACGTCACGCCATCCTCAGTTTGTAGAGTGTCCAATGCATCTGCCTGGTTGGCATCATCCGAGGTTGACGAACAGCCCAGCAGGGCGACAACGAGAACGGTCAGCCCGAATTGAGTCCAGCGGTTCAGCATGCTTTCTCCTTTGAGATTCTCCGGCAAGAGGGGGGGCCGGGTTGAGCCCCGGCGTGAATAACAACAGTGCAAAGATTGTTGTCTTCTGTCGTGTGGATAGCAAGTCCTTGTTCCTGCGTTGGGCAAGGGATATCATGGTGGGGCATCTCTTGAAAGGCCGAAATTGCCAACCCGAACTGGGGGATTGATCCGTTGAAATCGTCATCGTTGCACATTCCTGGTAGCGTCGTAGGCACCAGGATTCCAGAGACAGAGCAGAAGATCCATTGGCGGCGAACCATGAACTACGCCGCTGCAGTGGAGGATTGGAACGGCAGGTATTTTGACGATGCGGCGGACGAGGGGGTGGTGGCACCGCCGATGTTTGCCGTGGCGGTTACCTGGCCTCTTGTGACGGGCATTCAGAAGTTGTTGGGGGGTGTCGTTCCCGTGGAAACCATGGGGAGGCTCGTGCATGCAGCGGAGTCGCTGGTCTTTCACCACCCGATTCGTCCGGGGGTTACCCTGGTCCTCGGTGGTGAGGTGGTGGCTTTGGTGCCCACGCGGGCCGGTGCGTTGATGACCCTTCGATTCGATGCGGCTGAGAAAGACGGAACACCGATTTTCACCGAGCGAGTGGGTGCCCTGTTTCGAGGGGTTTCTTGTGACTCGGTGAAATTGTCGGCGGAAAAGGCGGAGGAGGCTGGTTTGGTGGACACCGACGCCCCTCCGGCTTGGACGGCTGAGATTCCGGTGTCCCGGTGTGCGGCGCACGTGTACGACGGCTGCACGGACATTGTGTTTCCCATTCACACGTCTCGCACTTACGCATTGAAGGTGGGGTTGCCCGACATCATTCTGCAAGGAACGGCGACTCTGGCCTTGGCCGCTCGGGAGATTGTGAACCGGGAATGCAACTCGAACCCTGCGTGTTTGAGGGAGTTGTCCGGCCGCTTCACCGGCATGGTGGTTCCAGGGCAGACGATCCGGGTTCAATGTTGGAGAGGGGGCAACGGCCGCGTCGCTTTCAAGGTCCTCAACGACCGGGGGGAGGCTTCCATTGACGGTGGAGCGGCCCTCCTTGTTGAAGACTGAACCCTGCTGGTGATTTGCCGGCCAATTCGGAAATATGAGCGAATTTGATAAACCAAGTCGAGTGGAGGACAAGGACATGGGGCGACTTCGATTGGGGTTTCTGGTAGCCACGTTGGTGTTGGCTGGGTGTGCAAAGGGAAGCGGTTCCGGTGACAGCGTTGCGAGGACTGAGAAGGAGGCGTCTGCTTCTACCGCAGCGGCGGCACAGAAAAGCAATGAAAACCGTGCTCTCGTGGAATCGCTCCGGGAGGAGTTGAACCGGAACACAGCGCGCATTGCGGAGTTGGAGAATGCGCTGAAAGGGTGTGAGGAGCGTCGCAAAACCGACGAGGCTCTAACTGCTAAGTTGGAGTCCAAGGTGGCGGGTCTTGAAGCACCTGCCGAGTTTCGCACTCAGAAGCTCTCCATTGTGGACTCGGAGGGGAAGGCCATTCTGACTGTAGATGTCCTCGAAGGCAAAGTCTCGTTGACTGTGACTGAGGGGGAAAAGAGCGTGGGGCCGGTGGCTCTGGAACCCATTCTCTCTATCCTGAAGATGGCTACTGACGG
>CALFHQ010000653.1 GCA_937876385.1 uncultured Pseudomonadota bacterium | reverse complement strand
GGTGCTCCAACTGTCTTCGGTGACTGCGAAATTGAGCGATTTTCTGACACAGGCCAAAGGACTTGACGCAGAAACCCTGATGGAGGGCAGTGTGGCCCTGATGGGGACGCTGGCCCCCTTTCTCGAGAAGGACTTTGGACGCTTGAAGACCCTCAGCTACCTGCTCTGAAGAACCTCGTCGAGGATCCTCGACGACTCTCGCCGGTTATTGGGAACCTGCACCGCCTCCAAGGACGAGTCCAAGGTGGCGCCGATGTCCTTGAGCCCGTTTCCGGTGACCAGCACCACCACGGTCCGAGGCCGCTCCTTGGCCGGTACCTTCTCCAGCCACCTTCTCAATCCAGCAAAAGCTGCCGATGCCGCCGGCTCCGGGAAGATCCCTGTTTCGCTCGCCATCTGAGGGATCGCTGCCAGAATCTCCCGGTCTTCCACCTCGATGACGTCCCCGTGACTCTCACGCAGGGCCAAAACAGCCCCCTCTCCGTCCCGAGGGACGTCAACACTGATGGAGTCCGCCCGGGTCGTGGCGTCCACTCCCTGAACCCATTGCCCCTGAGGGACCCCCTCGTTGCTGCGGCCGAAGGCCAGAGAAACCGCGTTGCTTTGGGTGGACTGCACGGCAAGCAGGCGAGGGGTAGTGTCCACGACCCCAGCCCCTCTCAGCTCTGCAAATCCCTTCCATGTTCCAGAGATGATGTTGCCATCTCCCACCGGAACAACCACCAACTCTGGCGCGCTCCAACCCAGTTGGTCGCAGATCTCGAAGGAGACCGTCTTCTTCCCTTCACGGGTCAGTGGATTCCACCCGGTGGAGCGATTGAACCACCCCCGCTCTCGAGAGAGCTCGAAGCAAAGATCGAAGGCGTCGTCGTAACGACCATCCACCTGAACCACCACCGCACCGTAAGCCAGCAACTGAGCCACCTTGCCCGGCGGGGCCAGCTTTGGCACAAAGACCACGGCAGTGAGCCCCTCCCGGGCGCACATACAGGCCAGAGAGCACCCGGCGTTCCCCGTGGAAGCGGTGGAGATTATCTTGACGCCGTTTTGCCTGGCAGCACGAACCACGACGCTGGACGCACGATCCTTGAAGGAACCCGACGGGAGACGCGTGTCGTCCTTAAACCACAACCGATCCACCCCCCACTTAGCTGCCAAACCAGGAGCCTCCACCAGGGGAGAAGGGCCCACAGGAAGATCGAATCTTGAGCCGAGTTCCGCCTCCACGGGAAGAAAAGCGCCATAGGCGAAGTGCCCCAGAGCCTCTCTCTGTTCGGCCGTTGGAGGGACAAACTGAGCGCCGATGGCTTCAAGGTCATAGGTTACAGCCAGGTTGCCCCCGCACTCCTGGCAACGATACGCCGGAAAGCGGTAGGGACTCACCTGGCCACACCGCAAACAGCGAAAGCCCGTTGCGTGGGCGGATGTCATGTCGGTCATGAAAACTCCCCCTTGAAAGCCCGCGCCCCCATCCTAGATTGGGGGTTCGTGAGGCGAAGAATGAGTGTACGGGGAAAATTCCTCTGTTGGCAACGCAAAAAAGGGGGAACCCAGGAGCCCTCCACGGGGCCAAAAGGGCATGGAAACTGGCCCGCCGGAGCGCCCGCAACCCCCCTTTTTTTCTTGACTTGCCAGCGCCTGTGCCTTAAGCAAGTAGTAGTATATTGAAGGTAATTCAGGGGTAGGTTTACCCAAGCGAAAACGACCACAGGGAGAACCAGGTATGAGAATCGGTTCGATTGTTGCGGTCCTCATGTGTCTCGTCCTCTGGGGGAGTCCCCTGGCAGCGCAGGGGCTCGGAGATGGCGAAGCTGGCGTGGATTCCGGCCGAAGAGATTTCTTTATGGGCCTTCTCAAGGAAGGACGGAGACTCTCCGAGCAGGGCTACTACTACGAGGCCTGTGTGGCCTTCAACGGCATCCTGGAGCGTGGGGAGCCGGTAGAGAGCTACTACCAGGAAGCCGAGTACGGCATGGCGGTGAACCTTCGGAATCTCGGTCTCGTGTACAGCGCCTACGTGTACTTTGCGCGGGTCATCGACAGCGGAGAGACGCATCCGTACTACGCAAAGACACTCCCGTGGATGCTCAACATTGCTCGGGAGGTCCCCGGCTTCCCCGGGGCCGTGGAGTACCTCTCCTTTTACGATCCGTCGTTTTTTCCGCCAGAGAGCCGAAATGAGCTTGCGTACATCGTTGGGTACTACAACTACACCCTCGATGATCACGAATCCGCCCTGGCCATGCTCGACCTTATCGGCACCGATGGCGGCGACATCTATGCCAAAGCGCAGTACATAAAGGGGGTCATCTACGCCCGCTTGAACCGTGCCAAAGAATCCCTGGAAGCTTTCAAGAACATCCTGCGCTTTGAACGAGACCAGGGGAAGTCGACTCCGATAATGGAGGAACTCCACGCGAAAGCCGTCATGGCCATCGCACGTATCTTCTACTCCACCGGCGATTTCGACACAGCGCTGCGCTACTACGCTGAGATCGAAAAATACTCTGCCAACTGGCTCACAGCCCTCTTCGAGAAAGCGTGGGCCTATTTTAGACTGGCCAACTACGAGCGGGCCATGGGAAACCTGCACACCCTCAACTCTCCGTACTTCAAAGAACAGTATTTCCCCGAGTCCAGAGTGCTCCAGGCTGTGATTCTCTTCTCCAACTGCCGATACGATGACGCCATCCTCGTGGTAGACCAGTTCGTCAAGGAATACGACGGCTTAAGAAAGGAACTCAAATCCCAGCTCGAGCAAAATCAAGACCCCGCCGATTTCTACTACTGGCTGGCGTCTCTGGCTCAGAAAGGGAAGGGCTTCAGCAAGAAACTGAAGCGTATCTTCAACCTCGCCCTGGCAGACCGGAAGCTCCACCGACGATTCGCCTTTATCCTCTCCCTGCAGCGGGAAGAAGGACTCCTCGAAAGCATGCGCAAGACCGCAGTCCAAAAGGATCTGGCGGAGCGACTGCTGGGAGAATTGGTGACCTATCGAGAACTCGCCATCGGAGAAGCCGGTGAGCTGGCCCGAACTCGATTGGATACCAAACGAAAGGAACTCCAGCGACTCGTCTCTCAAGCCATGAAGGTGAAGTTCGAAGCCCTCAACGCTGTCAAAGAGATGATCGAGGGAAAACGAGACGCAAGTCGCGCCGCCGGCAAGAGCCACGGCTTCTCCATGGTAAAGGATGACCAGCACTTGGCCTGGCCCTTCGAAGGAGAATACTGGAAAGATGAATTGGATTCGTACCTGTTTCGAGTGGACAACCTTTGTCCCGATCAGCAGATAAAATAAACCGGAGAATCGCCATGAGAGCAGCAATCGCCTGCGCGGTAGCCGTCGCACTGGTCGCCATCTACGTACCGGGGACCACCCTCGCTCAAAAGCAACCTTTTGAGCCCAAAATTGCGGACGACCCGTCGCTAAAGGAAAAGACTCCCGAGAAGCCGAAAACGGTGGAGAAGCGAAGCCCCGGGATCTCAGCGGAAGATCTGTACAAGGTGAAGCCCTCCGCCTCCGAAGAGAAACTGCAGGCAGCCATCGACTCCCTCTACCGGATCATCGACTGGGCAGAAGAAGACGACCCCGAGAAGCCGGTGTACTACGCCAGACTGGCCAACCTCTACTGGGAGAAGGCAGAAGCCTATTTCATGCAGGCCTACTCTGATGAACTCGACCGCTCCATGGCCGCGGCAGAAGAGAAAGGGGACGACCAGGTGCTGGCTGACCTCAAAGCCAAACGACAACTCTATCTGGATTCCCAAAAGGAGTGGCGGCGAAAGGCCATCAAGATCTTCGAAGAAATCGAGCAGAAATACCCCGACTACGAAAAACTCGACATGGTCCTCTTCTACTTGGGGAACTTCCTGACTCAGATGGGACAACCTGAAGAAGGGTTCGAGTACTACAAGAAGCTCGTCACCCGCTACCCCGAATCCAAGCATCTCCCCGACGCCCTCGTCAACCTCGGCGAGTACTTCTTCAATAAGAACGAGTTCGAAACCGCCATCGAATTCTACAAGCGAATCGAGAGCTTCAAGACCTCCCGAATCTACCCCTACGCTATCTACAAGATGGCCTGGTGCTATTACAACATGGGCGACTACGAGATGGCCTTCAAGGGCTTCGTCGACGTCATCCAATACACTAAGAAAATGGAGAGCCAGGGCGGGGCCAAGATGGGACTCAAGGCAGAGGCTCAAAAGGACATCGTCCTCGCATACAGCCAGATCGGTCAGGAAAGCAAGGCCATCCCCTTCTTCAAACAAGTCGCTCCAGACATCTACCTCGTTCTGGCCGGGCGACTGGCTGAACTCTACTACGACCACGGTGACTTCGAACGCGCAATCCGCATGTACCAGAACATCATCGCCGAAGATCCCAGCTCGCCGAAGATCCTGGCCTACCAGCGAGACATCGTCCAGGCTGCCGACCGAACCGGAAACAAAGATAGAACTCGAAAGGAACTCAACCGACTCGTCGAGTTGTACTCCGCTCTCCAGGAACAGAACTCCACCATCGTCGCACGGGAACGAGACTCCATCGAAGTCCTCTTGCGGGGAATGGCCATCAACTACCACGTAGAAGCACAAAAGACCGGAGAACTGAAAGCCAAACTCCTGGCGCAAGAACTCTACGGCTACTACCTCAGACTCTTCCCCGACGGTCCTGGCCGATACCAGATGGCCATGAACCACGCCATCCTCCTCTATCAAGTCGAGAAGTACGCCGAGGCCGTCGTCGAATACGAGCGCGTCATCTCCTATGACCCCAAAGGAAAGTACGCTGCCGAGGCAGCCTACACAGCCCTTATGTGCTACTACAAACTCATCGATATCAACCAACTCGCAGCCAGCGTAAAGACCCAGGAAGAAGATGACGTCGAAAAGAAGCCGCTCGACGAGCTTCACGGCAACATGGTCATGGCTTGCGATCGATTCGTCGAAATGGGCTCGGAAGACCCGGAAGAGATCATCCAGGCACGCTTTGCAGCAGCCAAGATCCTCTACGACTTCAACCACTTCGAGGAAGCTGCCCCCCGGCTGGCGAAATTCATTCAAGACTATCCGGCACATGAAATGGCGCCAGATGCCGCCACCATGCTGCTGTCTTCCTACACCCTCAGTCGAGACATCAAGAACCTCAACCTCTGGGCTGACAAAATCTACGCCATGCCCGCCCTCGCCAAAGGAGACCTCCTGGCCCTCATCATGAAGATTCGAGACCAGGCCAAATTCAACCGCTGCTTCGAGTACGAATTCGAGAAGCAGTATGAGGCAGCAGCCGATTGCTTCGTCGATTACACCAAGAAGTTTGAAGGGTCCCCCCTCACCGATAAATCCCTATACAATGCGGCATTGAACTACCAGCGGGCACGAAAATACGAGAAGGCCCTCCAGGCGAACCAAGCACTGTATAACTGCTGTGCACGGTCCTCCAAACTCGGCCCCAGAGCCCTCTACCTCATCGCTGATACCTACCGAATGGCCGCTGTGTACGATCTGGCAGCGCAGTACTACGAAGAATACGTCAAACGACACCCCAAGGAGCAGAAGGTCAAGAAGGCGCTGGTCTATGCATCGCAATTCCGGCGAAGCCTGGGAGACTACAAACAGGCCGTCAAAGACTACGAGCAGTTCATCAAGCTCTTCCGCAAAGACCCCAAAGTCCCTGTCGTCTATTTCGACATCGGAATGCTCTACGTTCGACAAGAGCAGTGGACCGCAGCCACACGCCACTTCAGCGCGTATCTCAAGAAATACGGGAAAGCCGGCGGCGTGAACCTTCGACTGTCCGCCATGCGGC
>CALFHQ010000652.1 GCA_937876385.1 uncultured Pseudomonadota bacterium | reverse complement strand
TGCCGATTTCAATCTCTGGGCTTGGCACAACCCAGCTCGTAATGCGCCATTTCTACGCCCCGTACGTGGTCGGTGCAGCAGCCACCGCCGCAGCGGTCGTCGACGCTGCATCCACGACCGCCATCTTCGGATTCCTTATCTTTCGGGTGATTGTTGCCTATCTTTTTCTCGGAGACCTCTCCCGCGAGGTCATCCAGCGAGCAGGCAACTTGAAGCAGGCAAGTGAACAGGAAGAACCGACGGAAGCAGCGTGATCCAGGGGGGGCACCGGGGATGGTCGATTGACCCGAATGCACCGCATTGATAGACTGTCCGGGCAAGAAGGGAGGCCATGAGCGACCCGAGAAAAGTCCTGGTGATTCACCCTCCACAAGAAGTGGAAGCTGATTACATCGATTATCCTTACTTCTCCAATCTGGCCCCGGCCACTTTGGCAGCGGCATTGGAGCGGTCAGGGGCAGAGACTCATTTTCTGGATTCGCTGGCCCTCCCGGGTGCATCGGTGGTCCGCTTGCGAAATCAGAGGGTTCTGATGGGGGTCCCCACTGTGGCAATGTTCGAACCCCTCGCTGCTGCCGATTTTGATGTGGTATTTGTTCATTTTTCGGTGTTTTCACTCGAATCTCCGGTGCAGGAGTCGCTGCGCCAACTCGTGGCCAAACTGCGGAACCTTCGTCCTCAGGCGCTGATTGTGGGGTTTGAAGGGTATGTCGGTGGTATGCACCGTGGTCCTGTCAGCACAGAGTTGATCCGCAGAAATTATCCCCAATTGGACCATTTTATTGAGGGTGAAAGCGAAGATGCTGCATTGAGCTTGCTGACACCCGACCAAAACGCCGGCTTCCATTTGGTCGGTCAAGCGACGGCTGGCCCCACCTTGAACCAGGCCAACGAAGGTTTGCTCGATATTGTCAATTGGCCATTGTACAGGGACTTCCTCGGGGCAGTTGGGAGGACGGCGAAGGCAGCACACTACGGCATAGATGAACACTCTCTCCCCGTCTTCTTTTCCAGAGGATGTCCGTTCCAATGTACCTTCTGTACCAACCCCGGCAGGAACTTTCGTCCCATCTCTACATCGGTCATCCGTCCCATCCTGGCGACCCTCAAGCAACGAGACGTATCCACCCTGTTTGTGCTGGACGACGCTGCCAATGTTCATCCTCAGTTCGAAGAAGTGTTAAGAATTGCTGAGGAAGATGGAGTCCGACTTCGTTTTCCCAATGGTCTAAGAGCTGACCTTCTGACCCAGGAGATTGTGGCACGTCTAAAGAGGGTGTCAGACGAACTCACTGTGTCAGCAGAGAGCGCTAGCTCCAGAGTCCAGAAAGAGATTCTGGATAAGGGAATCACTGCCGAAGACATTGAGCGCGTAGCTTCATGGTGCTTCGAAGAAGGACTTCCCCTCCGGATTCACTGGATGGTCGGGATACCCGGGGAGACGGCAGAGGAACTTCTGTTGACGTTGATCACTGCCCGTCGACTCCTGGACGAGTACGGTGCGCAGCCTCTTGTGCAATACGCTACCCCTCTCCCTGGAACCCAACTCCAGCGCTACTTCCCAACCGAGGAATCGGGAACGGAGAGTCCCACAGAACCCTCTGGAAAACATGGAACGGAGGGTTCCTCCGACCTTGCGATGGCCCCCGTCCTAGGCGGAGCAGAGGTTTTTTGGTCAGGATCGCTTGGGTGGCGGATGCAACACGAACCTTCGCATGTTCCAGAAGGAATAGCCTCGACCGCGTTGACTCACGCGGTGAAGCTCTTGAGGCAGAGAGGGAGGGATGCCTCTACCACCAAAGTCATCGTGAATATCACATACCGCTGCAACAATCATTGCGTCTTCTGCGCGGTTGGAAACAGAGTCAAAGATGACCTGTCGTTGGACTATGTGAAGAAGGTTCTGGGCAGGTATCGAAGCCAAGGTGTTCGGATGCTCGATCTAGACGGAGGCGAACCCACCCTCCATCCGAATCTGTTCGAAATCCTCGAACACGCAAGAACTCTGGGTTATTCACCAATCAGTATTACCAGCAATGGTCGCCGGCTGGCCTACAAGGATTTCGCCAGGAAACTGGTTACCTCGGGACTCAACAACATCCTGGTCTCACTTCATGGCCCCCGGGCGAGCGTTCATGAGGCAATTACACTGGTCCCCGGGAGCTACGAAGAGACCATGACCGGTATCCGGAATGTCATGAGCCTCAAGCCGGCTGATCTCTCAGTTGGGGTCAACACGACCTTGAGCCAGCAGAACTACCTTCTCCTGGATGAAATGGTCGAGCAACTTGAGGCAATTGGAGTTCAACAACTCAATATCCAATTCCTTACTCCCTTCGGGCGGGTCGGCCGAGAACTCGTCCCGGATCCCTTGGCTGCTGCGGAGGAAGTTAGAAAGGTCATTGGCGCTCACTCCGACAGCATGGTGTTTCAGGTCATCAATCTTCCATATTGCTTCCTGCCTGGACTGGAATCTTATGTTGCCCAGGATCTGGGAAAGCTCTCCCGGAACATGGTTTTCGTCACTCAGCAGGAGGTGAACCTGTACGAGTATCTGGCCACCACTCGAAGGACGGATGACCAATGCACCGCTTGCCTGTTCCAGGTCGCCTGCGACGGAAAGTACGACTTCTCGGAGGTGCTGGATTGATCGATATCATCATGGGATATGGCTGCAACGTGCAGTGTGACTACTGCACTATTACAAATGAGATGCGTCCAAAAAGTCTCTCCACGTCAGACATAGCGTCCGCCCTTGAGTGGGGGCGAAAGGAAGGGTTGCAAGATGTCGCTTTCGGCGGCGGCGAACCGACCATCAGAAAAGACCTCGTGAAGTTGGTAGCCCTGGCGAGAAGGCTCGGTTTCGAGAGGATCAAGGTTTCTTCAAACGGATTGATGTACGCCTACCCCGATTTTGTGCATTCCCTTGTGTCTGCGGGTGTGAACCAGTTCAACATCTCCTTCATGGGTTGGAATGGCGCTATGTACCGCAGTATCATGGGACGGGAGGAGCATTTCGACCTCGTGCGAAAAGGGGTAGGCAACCTTGTTGATGAGGACGTCACAATTGTCGGTGACGTCATCATGAAGGACGATACCTACCAGGAACTCCCCGAAATTGTCGAGTTCTGGGCCGAGTTGGGGGTGGAGCGTTTTGTCTTCTGGCTTGTCTCACTCACAGATCGGAATCGAGAGAATCGCAGCAGCCTGGTGCCCGTTTCCACTCTCCGTCCCTACATGTTCAAAGCCTTCGAGCAGGGGCGCCGTCGAGGAATTCCGGTGTACTCTAGGCACATTCCCCGATGCATGTTGCCAGGCTATATCGAGCATGTGTGGGACGTGCGCTCAGACCGCATTCTCATTGTCACCCCCGACTCCTCGTTCTGGTTGTCCGAATCTCGCATTACGGCCAATACGTTCGTCGAACAGTGTTTCGAGTGCGAGGTTCGAGATGGATGCATGGGGATTCGTCAAGACTACCTGGAGTTCGTTGGGGCGTCGGAAGTTTCGCCAATCAGGAAGCCATGAACGTTGTTATTGCTCGGTATGTCAGAAATCCAGATAACTACTTTTTTGACCTCTTCGATGTAACGGCTGCTGCACTTCTGAGACAAACTGGGCACAATGCTGACGTTGTCGAAGTGATGGCGCTGGACCGAAAAGGGAACGGAGTGTCACCCGACCTCCTGGTCGAGGCCATGCGACCCTTTAGCCCAGATGTCGTCTTTTTGCCATATCTTCCGCAGCGAGAGTTGGCCGTGGTCATCGCCGAAGAGCTTTCGCCGCAAATTGTTGCGTTTGGCTCCAGGCTGTTGCTGGAAATCCCAGAGGTTTCCTTTGTTCTCCCCGAGGTGGACCCCCTCGCCTGCGCTCAACTGGTGGAAAATCTGGCATCCCATGGGGAATTGGGCGGTATTCCGGGACTCTGCTTTCGAGATCAGGGAAACGTCGGTGTGAACCCCGGGCCTGTTCATTCTGTCAAAGAGATATTCGAAGCGGCGCTTCCGGATTACTCTACCCTGAAGTCTTACGGGCCTGGCAAACCGGTGGAGGTTCGGAAGCACGTTGCCGGGGACTGGGGATGTCCGTATCGACACACTCTGGCGACGGGTGTTGACTTCGGCTCCTCTGAACCAAGCGTCCTTTCGGGAGGCTGCACTTTCTGCTCCAGACCCTACCCCGATGGAACTCCCGTTGGCCAGAAATGTGATGTGATCGAGAGCCAACTTCGGGTCTTGCTTCCAGCATTTCCGTTGATGCGCAAACTCATTCTCATTGACGAAATGGGCTTGGCGTATGTCGACCGAGTCGCTGGGATTCTCGACGAACTCGGAGTCTGGGACCTGCAGTTGCTGGTGTCGGGGCGGCTCGATCATCTGTCGAGATACCAGGAGAACCTATTTCGTGCCCTGGAAATCCTGAAGCCCCGGAATGCCGGGATTCGCCTTTACCAGTTTGGTATCGAGAACCTCTCCGATAGTGTTCTTGTTCGTTACAACAAGGGGATCTCGTACGATGGCATTCGGACAGGTATCGGGCGAATCAGCGAGTGGACATCACGGTCCTCCAATCTCACCGTAGAACCATCGTTTGGTTTTATCCTTTTCGACCCCTGGACCACTCCCGATGAGCTGTGGGAGAACGTGGAACGGAGGGTGGAATCACAGCTCGACAAAGTCAGAGGGCAAGCGGTCTTCACCCACCTGAGGCTCCAACCGGAGATACCGCTGTTCTGGCAAGCGAGGGCCGATGGTCTCCTTGACGAGTCTGTGGCTGATAGCGCATTCGGATACTCAGCGAACGCTGGGTGGCGCTTTGCCGACCCGAGGGTAGGGCGAGTGTACGAGGAATTGAACGCCCGGCGTGGGGAGGAGCCTCCCTGGGTTCTTCTTCGAGGCGCTCTATTGAAGTTTGCGCCTCGGGAGGGCGGCTAGGCCTTTTCGGCTTCTTTCCTGGCGGGGTACGAGAGGGTCCCCTGCAGCCGCACAGTGGACCTCCTCTCTTGCACATTCTTAGCCGCCGACGACCCGCGCCAAAGGCAGGGTTACAGGTGGCTGTCAGGGCCCTCCGTTCCTACTTCTCAGCCACTTTTGCGGACCAGGGTTTTCATTGACACAGCCAGACCCGACGGGTAGTATCCACCCGAATTGACCTCTGGAGGTGTTATGCCGGTTCGCCTGTGGACATGGGCTATTGCTGCCATTCTCGTTGTCGGTGGAGGCTTCTCGGCCAGAGCCGACGAAGAGGGATTGTCCGACCGGTATGAATTGGCGCCCGAGACCTCCCTGTTCTCCATTGAATTGGACGGATCCTTCCGGTGGCGCACGGAATTGTGGAAGGACATCGACCTGGGACTTTATCCGTTCCACAACGCCTATGGCATCATGCCACCCCTCGGTAGTGACGCCGGCTCATCCGGGCAGCCGGTCCGGGAGACCACGGATATTCGCTTTCAGTTGAAGCCGTCATTGCACATCAGCGAACGAGCTACGGTGCACTCAACCATCGATCTTTTCTCCATAGGGGCAGGCAGCGGTGGGTTCTCGGACATTGCGACGCAAATGGGCAATGCCTACGGAGTTCCGCAACCTGGAGACTTCGGGAATCCTTTGGATTCGGCGAGCATACGACATCTTTGGGTGGATATTCGGTTGTTCCACCTGTTGACCATCCAGTTGGGGCGAGTTGCCGCACACTGGGGAATGGGAATTCTCGAGAACGATGGGAGAGACTTGGACGGCGATGGTGGCGATGCTTTCGACGGAGTCACATTCCGCCTGAATCTCCCTGATGGAATGTGGGGCTCGGTAACTTTGGATTGGCCTTTGGAAGGGGCCCAGGTCCAGAGCCCGTTTGCGCCGTGGGGAACTGCCTACGACATTGGCGACAAGGATGACATCTGGCAGTGGCGCCTCCGCTTCGTCAGCGAAGCACAGAACACACAAGCACCTGTTCAGTTTTCCTGGGGCGTATACGCTCGCTTCTTGATGCAGGAGTATTCATCCCCGGGCGGCGATAGCCCAAGCGGGGGATGCGTAGCCGACTATCCCTTCCAGTCGGTATACAACTGCGACGAGGTCTTCTGGCGGGATGCCTTCGTGATGACTCCCGACGCTTGGATGAAGCTTACGGCAAGGATTGCTCCAGATTATTGGCTCCATCTCGAAGCAGAGATTGTGGGGCGATACGGGACTATGACCGCCACACAACGATTTTCAGGGAAAGACAGCGGCAAGACTCTCTATGGAGTCGCCGGAGCGGGCCGGATCACCCTGGAAACTCCAGCCATCGAAGCCGAAGTTGAGTTCGGCGCTGCCAGCGGAGACACTGGGTCCCACGCTTTCGGCGTATTGGACCGTCCAGTGGTGGCCGAGCCAGACGATTCCCAGTGGGAGCAGAGTCCCGTGGCATCCAACGAGACCATTACTTCGTTTGCATTCAACCCCGGCTATCGAGTGGATCAAATCCTATTTCGACGCGGCGTTGGAGCTGTTACCAACGCATTCTATGTGAAGCCGAGATTGAGATACCTTCCGCTGCCAATCGGGGACGATGGAGGGCTTTGGGTTCAGGCATCGGTGATGTATGCACAGGCCTTTGTCGCCGAGAGCACCCCGGGGAACGCCACAGGCCTTGGGGTTGAGACGGATCTCACTGTAGGCCTCGATCTGGGAAGCCATGTTCAAGCGAGGCTCCAGGGAGCTGTCTTGGTTCCCTTGTCTGGCATCAAAGACGGCAGCTACATCGATAACTTGCTTCCCTGGACCGGCCGTTTCATCCTCAACTTCTCCTTCTAGTTGGGCCCCGCCACCCGCCACCCAATCGTCGTGGGCAAAGCCATTCCAACAGTTGGCGCGTGGGCGTCGGCTTGGGCCTGAATCGGCTGACAGTTCCCGGAAGCAATCGAGCGAGGAAGATGGCTACGACCTCGAAGAGTCGAGGCGGGGAAACAGTTCGTCGTATAGAGGCGTGAAGTCTCTGCCTGACATGGCGATCACGGCATCTCCCGGTCGAAGAATGGGCACAAGTGCATCAGCCATCTCCTGCATTGTGTGGTAGGCACCCGCGTGCTCCCGTCCCCCACGAGAACCTCTCAACACCTCCAGAGGATCCATCGTCTCTCCACTCTTGAGACTATCTTCCTTAACGAGTGGGTAGGTCAGGAGAATGCCGTCGGCATTGTCCAATGCACGGCTGTACTCTTCCAGAAACACCCGTCGGCGAGACGTATTTGATTCGAAGTGAAAACAGGCAAACAACCGCTGGGTTGGGAACCGGAGACGGGCCGCAGCCAGTGTCTCCCTCACGGCAGTGGGGTGATGGGCGAAGTCGTCAACCACCACAATGCCGTTCCGGTTGTACACGGTGTCGAAGCGACGCTTCACCCCTTCAAACAAGCAAAGCCCCTCGGCAATTATGTTGAGACTCACTCCAGCGGCCAGCGCCAGCGCAGAGGCGGCCAGCGCATTCTGCACGTTGTGCTTTCCCCACATGGGAAGCAAAGTGTTGACTGATTCGCCACCGTGGATGATGCGGAAGCTCGTTCCCTCACCGCTTGCTTGGATGTCCACGGCTCGAAGACCCGGCCCGGCACCCACTCCATAAGGCACTGATGGACAACAGGCGTCGCCCGCAATCTCTTCCAGAATGTCATACTCGGAACACCAGCTAAGGCTTCCGTTCTTCGGTACCAGCTTTGCGAACCGCCGGAAAGTATCTCTGAGATGATCGATATCTCGATAGATGTCAGCGTGGTCGAACTCCAGAGAGGTCATGACAGCGTGAGTGGGCTTGTAATGGAAGAACTTTGCTTCCTTGTCGAAGAAGGCTGTGTCGTACTCGTCGCCTTCGATGACGAACAGGTCACCTTTGGCCAAGGCGTACCCCGTTCCGAAATTCTTGGGGACGCCCCCCACCATAAAACCTGGTTGCAAGCCGGCGTATTGGAGCAACCAGGCAGTCATTGAAGTCACGGTCGTCTTGCCATGAGTTCCGGTTACAACCAGAGACGTTCTGTCGCCGATAAACTGGTCCGCTATCAGTTGTGGCATGCTGAGCAGAGGAATGCCCAGGCTCTGGGCCGCAACGACCTCTGGATTGTCTCGGCGAGCGACGTTGCCGACGACCACCACGTCCAACTGTCGGTTCGAAAGATTGCTCTCGTCCCAACCGGGCAAGACCTCAATTCCAAGGCTATCAAGAAGTGGCCCCATTGGTGGATAGGCAAATGGGTCGGATCCAACCACCTCTGCACCAGACTCTTTGAGCAACGAAGCGACAGCAGCCATGGCCGTGCCACAGATTCCAATAAGGTATGCTCTCAAACGTCCCTCCTCAGCTTGTCCCTCATTGTAATTCTGAGTAGAGCTTGTGCAAGAAACCGCCCGGCATACCGACTGCAATTCAGTGGGAGGCCCTGCCGCGCGGGTGCGACAGTCGATCAGGGAACGGCAGTTGATCAGGGAACGGAGGGCCCTCGCAAGCTTGAAAATTGGGAACGGAGGGCCCTCGCAAGCTTGAAAACTGGGAACGGAGGGACGTTTAGAGCGGGCAAGTGATGGGCAAAGGGCCGATGCAAGAGAGTCTCGGGTGCTACTCGCTATTCGGCAGTTTGGGACGCTCGCGGCCGGAATGTGACAGGTGCACGAACAAGTTTGCCTGGGCTGCGGGAGTGACTCCGGGGATTCGTCCAGCCTGTCCGAGGGTTGTAGGTCTGGTCCTCTCCAACTTCTCGACCACTTCGTTGCTCATCCCTTCGACTGTCCGATAGTCGAAATCCGCGGGAATCGGGTAACCATCCGCTCGAGAGAGGCGCTGCGCCATATCTTCACCGCGCTTGATATATCCGGAGAACTTGGTCTGGGTCTCGATTTCTTCAGAAGCCCTGGGTCCCAACTCCCGAAGAAGGTTACTCTCCACAAATGGCTCTAAGTCATCGATGTGGACCTGAGGTCTTGAGAGCAGTTGGGCCAGTGACGTCTTCTTCCGAATCGGCTCAAACCCCAAATCCGACAGCTTGCGGTTGCACTCCTCGTTTGGGAAGAGGTGAGTGCCCTCAAGGAGGCTGATGACATCCAACTCAAGCTTCGTTCGAACCTGAAATGTGCGCCATTGGGAGTCCTTGACCAGTCCGATCTCTCTGCCCATCGATGTAAGTCTCTTTTCGGCATTTGCTTCCCTGAGCAGCAAGCGGTGTTCTGCACGGGACGTGAACATGCGATATGGTTCCGATGTGCCCAGAGTTGTCAGATCGTCAATCAAGACACCGATGTACGCCTGTTCTCGCCCCAATGTGATACTGGTCAATCCGTTCACCGAACGGTGTGCGTTGATTCCTGCGATAAGTCCTTGGGCTGCAGCCTCTTCGTAACCCGATGTTCCGTTCAATTGGCCAGCCAGGAAAAGTCCTGGGACGAGCCGGGTCTCCAGGCTTGAACGCAGCTGGGTTGGAAGGTAGAAGTCGTACTCGATGGCGTAGGCTGGAACAGCCAACTCGGCCCTTTCGAGCCCAGGAATGGAGTGCAACATCTCCAGTTGTGCGTCTACGGGGAGGCTTGTGGAGATGCCGTTGGGGTAGTACAGGTCGGAACTCAGACTCGTTGGCTCGACGAAGACGTGATGCTCAAATCGGTCAACGAAGCGAACGATTTTGTCTTCGATGGAAGGGCAATATCTGGGCCCGACCCCCGAAATCTGGCCGGAGTAAACAGGTGCTTCGTGCAGGTGTGCGAGGATGATCTCCCTTGTCCTTGCTGTTGTGTGGGTCTCATAGCAAGCAACTTGAGGTAGGATCGGCGAATCCAGCTCCCAGGAGAACATCGGAGCTGGAGTGTCACCGCGCTGTTCTCTCATCGAGTCGAAATCAATGGAATGTCCTGGAATTCTGGCTGGTGTCCCTGTCTTCAGTCGTCCCGTTTCGAATCCGCGTTGGCGAAACCATCCAGCGAGCTTCGTCGATGGCGGCTCACCAATTCTGCCCGCCGGTGTCTGTTCGGGACCGACGTGGATAAGTCCGTTGAGATAGGTGCCGGCAGTTACCACGACGGCTGCGGAGTCTACCGTCCGCCCGTCAGCGAGTTGCGCACCGATTGCTCGTCCTGCAGAATCAGTGAGAATTGAGATTGCTTCGTCCTCGACGATGGTGAGCCCCTGCTGGCTGGACAACTCTTCCAGCATGAGAGACGAGTAGAGGAGCATGTCAATTTGGGCACGTGTTCCACGAACTGCGGGTCCCTTGCGAGTGTTCAGCCGACGAAATTGTATGCCGGAGCGATCGGTAATTCGCCCCATTGCACCGCCCAGCGCATCGATTTCTCTGGCAAGATGCCCCTTGGCCAACCCGCCGACGGCGGGATTGCACGATGCCCAAGCCACACGATCCTTGCGGTGTGTAATCAGGACGGTTGAGCTTCCAAGCCTTGCGGCAGCGAGGGCCGCTTCGCATCCTGCGTGGCCTCCGCCAATGACCAGGATGTCGACTGAGGGAGAATTCATTGACAGATTTTCTTGAGGGCCTTGACTTCCTTCTTGGCAGCTTCGCCCTCTTCGGTCTTGCGGAAAGTGTCAGCAGCAAATTTGTAAATCTTCAGAGCCTTCTTGCATCGATTCGACCGGACGTACGCCAAGCCAATACGAAGCACCGCCTCACGATACTTGTCTCCTGTTTGGAACTCTTCGTACACTTTGCGATAGGCATCAATGGATTCCGTGAAGCGGCCCTCGGCAAAAAGTGCCTCACCAACCATAAAAAGGCTATCATCAGCCAACTCATGCTCCGGGTAGCGTTTGGCAACTTCGGTGAAGATGGCTCGAGCCTTTCGTGTCAAGCCGGAATTGTAGGCTGATTGAGCCAGGTCGTACATCGCCTTGGGGTCTTCTGGTAAGTTCTCCGGCACATCGCTACTGTCCAAACCGAAACGATCTTCAACAAGTCCCTTGAGTCCCTTGACCCGATTGCCGACCTCCTTCAGCTTGAAGTCGATGACTTCCTGGCTGCCTTGCACCTGTGCGATCGAGCGTCTCAAGTCAGACAGGTCAGCAGCCAACTCGGCCAACCGCTTGCGAATGGCCTCTTGTTCTTTCTGGCTGAGGTTCTTCAGATTCTCGATACGGGTGGACAATGTCTCCAGATCAGTCTGAAGGCGTGCCGCCTTTTGCTCCAATTCGACCACTCTGATTTGGAGTGCGTCAAACTTCTTCTGAGTCACCAGACAGCCAGTGCCTGCAAGCATGACTACTGCAGTGAGCAAGCCGACAACCTTGGACCAGCCAAAGCTACTGTGGAACTTGGAGTATCTCATGATGTGCCGTAACGAAAAAGGGGGCGCAACAGAAATGCGCCCCCGAGATTTACAAGGAACGAGTCAAGCGACTATTCGACGGTGAATTCGGCTCGACGGTTCTGGCTCCAACAGGACTCGGTAGATCCGCCACAAACGGGCTTCTCTTCGCCGTAGGAGATTGTGCTCAAGTTGTTGCCAGCGCCTCGATCCGACATGAAGGTCTTGGCGGCGCGAGCTCTACGCTCCCCGAGGGCCAAGTTGTATTCTTCTGTGCCGCGCTCGTCGCAGTGGCCTGCAATCTTCACAGCAGTGCCGATTGTTTTGGCGCATTCCGCATTCCGCTCAAGCTTCGCACGACTGTCTGATGTGAGAGCGGACTCGTTGTAATCGAAGTACACGGTCTCAAACTCGCATGCCCACTCGCAGGAGTTGTTTCGGCAAACTTTGCCAGGACCGCAAGCCGGGCTGCAGCCAACAGTCTTCTTTACGCAGCGCTCTCCAACGCACTCTTCACCTTCGTCGCAGTCCTGATCGGAGCGACACTCCCCACCGCAGCGGCCGGTTTCAGCGCCTGCGTTTTTCCAGCACTTACCACCCGGGCAATCGAGGTCGCTGTTGCAACAGCCTGGCTCTTTTTCACAAGTGTAGTTGGTCCCGCAGACCATGCACTTGTTGCCCGTCTTTTCTACGCACTGGTCGTTCGTTCCGCATTCGCGACAAAGGTTGTCGACGCAGAATTCACCCTTCTCTTTGCAGTTCTCATCATTGTCACAGTTGGGGTATTTGGGACCGCAACCAACGGCCAAAAGACCCAAACTGAGCACCAGCGCAACCAGTCCGCTTCTCAACATCGACTTATGCATCCTTTCCTCCTTGGCCTATTCAGTGAGCTAGAGCCTCAAGGCCCTGCTACATAGCAAATTTCAGCTAGTGCGACAACGATATTTGAGTCGCCTATGGATGTCAACCGTTATTTTTCCTGAACACATTGGTGCGTGTGAGACGGAACGTTCGGAAATATTGGAAGAATGTAGGTGTCTATCCGTGTTGGGTTGGTCCGGTTTTGTACCAACAAGTACGACGTGTATGGGCGGAGAATATCGCTGACCCGTTCGACGAGGGCTTTGCGAACGGAGGGCCTCGTGATGCGTACGGAGGGCCTCGTGATTTCGTTGGAAGATCTTGATCGGGTTGGTTGCCTCTCGGGCTGCGAAGAGTCTCTTGGAAACTGCAGCCTGTGAGTCGCCAGCCAACGATGGAATCGCCAAATCTTGTGCCCTTGGAGGCGGTCAGAGGACGCTCCGTTCCGGAAGTTTCCAGTTCCGGAAGTCTCCACAAATCCTGTGGTCTTACTTGGGCCAACAAGTCGGTCACTCTTGGGCCAACAAGTCGGTCACCGTGGACCGTGCCTGGAACTTTGAAAGGACTTGTGGGAATAGCCGTGCTCTGCTACCTGTTGTTTGGCGGTATTTTGGCTGAGTGCGAAGTTGTCTTTGGGGGTGCTGTCAGGTGCGCCCCGTTGAACCGGGGAGTTGATATGCGAATGACGAATCGGTTGGGGAGTCTACTTGTCGTGGCAGCGGTCACCGTCTTGTTGGCCGGTGGATGCAAGAACTCTGTGCCAACGTCGGGTGCGGAGGGGATAGACGAAGCGGTCGAGTTGCTGAAAGGCCACAATTTTGGTGAGGAGTACCGGAAGGCCCTCTCCCTCCTTGACGCTGCCATAGAGAACGCTCGCACCAAGAAGGATGGCAGGGAGAGGAGGGTCGGTTACGAAGCCCTCCTTTGGCGAGGGAAGGCGCATCTCCAGTTGTTGGTTGCAGCCATCGTTTCCAAAGAAGACAAGCTGCTTGAGTTGTTGAAGGAAATCAGCAACTGGGATCTGGAGGGTGGACTGGATGACATCAAGAGCTTCCAACTTCTGGCTCAGGACGTCCTCGAGGAGTTTAGAGTGGTCGCTCGTGAAGGGAAAGACTACTCGGACCTGAAGTCGGAGGCGGAACGCTTGTCGGCGTTCGTGGCGGGACTTCAAGGCATTCACTATCGCAACAAAGCCAAGTACTTTCTGGGTAGCGCTGAAGTGCGGAAGGTGAAGTCGATGGCCTATCTGGACGACCTTATGGCCCTAAGAGATCTTCAGTTTGAGACAGTGGAGCGAGGAGGGGGCTTGCCCAACAACTGGCACAATGTTGCTCTGACTGTTTTGGGGCGTGTTTGCGAGCGGCCGGCCGCTCAGTTTCTAGCGATGATCTGCGTCGCCACAGATCCGTCCAGTGCGCAGGAGTTTTGCGCCAACACCCTGACTGAAATTCCCGATGTGCGTAGACAGCAGGGCGCACAACATCTCCGACAAGCGTGCACGGTTACCTATGAGTCGGGGGACCAGACCGTCACCTTGAGCGGGATGGATGCTGTTCGACACTACTATGGCGAGAACCTGAAAGCCCTCAGGGCCACTGAAGGCAACCTTCCGCAAGTGCTGAGGACCTCCATCGACCGAGCAGAATCCGGGATGGAGGAAGCCTACAAACGCTTGGACGAGCAGTTCTTCCTGTCGGGGGCTAAGGGCAGCTCGGAGAAGCAGGGGAAAGGGGACGAAGAGAAGAAGTAGAGCAGAATCATTCCTTCGGTGATAAGTTACTGCAGTGCACCGCCAATCATCAGATAGCCACTGTCCATACCAATCTCAAGATCGGTGAGGCCCAGAGTAGTTCCCGGCGGGATGCCTGGAACCAGCCCAGACAAGTCGAACTCCGGAATTGGGAAAGAACCCAGGGCGAGGTTGCTCACCTGCTCAACAAGCATCGGGATTACCACGCCCTCGATCAAGTCTTCAATGTCAAAGCCGAGGAGACTCCCCTGGACCTGAATAATCTGGGTCTCGATGTCCGTGAACCCCAAAATGTTCAACCCAATCTCATTTCCGTTGCCAGTGATGGAAGCGTCCAATGCAGCGGACAAGTACAGTTGAGCCATGACCGGGGCGCCCATCATCTTGAAGTTTGCAGTCAAGAGGAGGTCGCCGATTTGGACTTCAACCATGTCCTTGGCTGTGCAGTCATTGAGGATGGGGGGAAGGTAGAATTCCGTCGAGATGCTCATGTCTGACACGCCGTACTGGTCCAGTCCCAACCCACCCAGGGTCGACCCGTCGATGTTCAGGGTCAGCCCGTTGCCCCACCACAGCGAGAACAGCAACTCATTCACCGTGTCGAGCAGAGCGGCAAGCTCCATTTTTTCGCTGGTATCGAACTCAGGCATTCCGGGTTCAGTGGTCGACAGGCAGTTCATTCGCAAAATGCTGCCGAGGGGGTCTCGATCGACTCCCTTGGTCGAGAGGAACCCTGTCCCCAATCCCAACTCGCCACCGTCTTCGGTGAAGACCACCGTATCGAGGCGAGTCTTGAAATTGATGTCAACATTGGACTGAGAACCTGGCAAGGCTGGGATGGGAATGGGAATCTCGAATTCCACCTGATTCAGAACACTGTTGAGGAGGGCTCCGATTTGTGTTTGCACGATGGGGAGGAGGAAATCGAGGATCGCAGTTTCGGCAAAATTGAGGATTGGGTTCAAGATGTACTGAGAGACGATGTCGTTCAGGCCTGAAACGAGGTTTCCTAGTGGAATCGCCGGCAATTGCACAATCTCGGTGCCGTTGAAGACCACTGGGCCCAACTCGATTTGCACGTCCTGAAGAGGATCGATGTCGATTCCTTCCAGGTCGATATCGAGGGTGTCGATTCCGATGTCCAGGTCGCCGCCGAGGGCCTTGAAGATGTCGAGGTTGGCATCGAGGGAGAAGGCTCCCAGGCTGGCGCTCGATTCAACGAAAGCCGAGGGGTTGAGGCCGGCAGAAAGCAACTCCTCGCCACCGAAGTTCGTGCTGGCTGTCAAAACGAAATCCAACTGGATGTACGTGGTCACATTGGCCGCGGGCGACGTTGGTGACTCGTTGAAGGCCAGATGCAAATTGATCCCACCCTCACGCGTGTTGATGGACACCGCTGGCAGGGAAAGGGAAATGTTTTCGATGTAGATTCGAATGGTCAGAGCTCCATTCAGAATGAATTGGAAACCCTGGAAATCAAAGGTGTAGTTCACTATATCGTTGAGGGGGAACTCAGCGATGGGGGTGGTGGGGTCGAGGATTGCATTGAGATCGATACTCCCCAGAAGTATTTCGACCAATGTTGCCAAATCGTCGATATGGGTTGGATCGTGGATGCCATCATCCAGGAAATTCTGCCCCAGATAAATCAACAAAGACTGCGGAAGAGTCACGTCGTTGATGTTTTCCGTGTTGAAATCGACGTACTCGGTCGAGTAGTAGAACGACTGCGCTATCTTCGTCCGCCGGCCGTACTCGTCTGTTGCCTCGAACACCAGGATATTCAATCCATGGGTTGCCTGGATGACGTGGAAGAACTGGCCGTTCTCGTTCACAGGAACGCTCGTTCCGTTGATTTCCAACTCGACTTCGTCACTGAAGAGATCGATGGCTGTTCCCTCGATGTCAACCATCACATCGCCGTCAAGTGTTGCACCTCGCTCGGGCACCAGGACAATAACCTCGGGTCCGGTTTCATCACAGACCAGAGTCAACTCGTCGGAAATATCCTCATGTCCTTCCACATGGCCCTGGACCGCGTAGATTCCTTCTTCCTCAAACTCATACTTGCTGCCAGATTCTTTCATCCCCTCTGGAATCGTCAACACGATGGCTGCATCTTCCAGAACGTTTCCGTAAACGTCAGTGACTTCCGACTCAATCGCCACCTTCTCATCCAGTTTGTAGGCTGCCTTGGAGGGTTTGGCGGACAGTACGAGAGCTGCGAGTTCGCCCGGGACAACCACCAGAGTATCGGGGATTTGTTCCAGTTCGCCCAAGTCTTCCACCGGGGAACAGGTAACGGTGTATTCACCCGCTATTTCAATTGTCACCGTTGAACCGTCAATGTTCAGACCGTCCTGAGGATCGACGGTGGCCTCCATGGGAAGCGGGTTTCCGTCGCCGTCTTCCACAACGCACGAAACCTCAACAGCGGTGCCCGCCGAGACTTCCTCCTCTTCAATGGTCGCTCGAACTGTTGCAGGGTCGCCCAAGAGCACCGTGAGAGTCTCTGGAGTCGTGTCCTTGACAGGCGTGTCGACGGCCTTGCAGGCAACCAAGTATTCCCCATCCTTTGTCGTCTTGAGTGTATGCCCCTCGATGGAGATTCCGTCGGTCGGAGTGACTATCAACTCAGTATCCCAATCGAGTATCTCCCCGGACATATCCTGCACTTCGCAGGTCACGTGGACGTCCTGCCCCGCATTGACTTCCGCTGAATCAAGGGTCGTCTCAACTGAAGCGACTCCGCCGGTGGTAACAAGGGCAACTCCTGGAGATTCGTCCGCCTTCGCACCGCCAGGCAGCATGCAGATAACGGCGTATTCGCCTGTCTTGTCGATGGTGACTGTTGCCCCATCGATGGTTACGCCGGTGCCCGGGGCAACCTCGAACACTGTGTCCGTGTTCACTACATTGCCATCTTTGTCTGTGACGATGCACTCCACGGAGAAGCTTCCGCCTACCTCGATAAGATCGTCGCTAAGGACCGTCTCAACCGTTACTGTGGATAGATCCACTGTTCTGGCACCGCTTCCACAGGCTGAAAGCGTCCAGACCATAGCCATCAGTACAATTGTCCATGCGTGACGTTGTGTCATCGAATCCCCCTCGTTCATGTAGTAGCAGGCACACTGCCACGGGAAGTCTACCCAAAGGAGGGTCGGATTGAAAGCGGTTTTCCCCGATCCTGTTCTTGAAGGCGGGCAGAAACTCGGGTGGAGGCATCATCCAATCCGTTTGGGCTGTAAGAACTGGAATCCAAGTGACCTTACGAGGGGAATACGGTTAGGCCGAACGCTCCCTGCGTTCCCGCTCCGTGGGGTGCTCCTCCACGTCGATTCAGAAGCCACAGGATGGGCCCTCCGTTCCTGAACGCCACACTGAATGCCATACGCCACGTCGATTCAGGAGCCACAGGATGGGCCCTCCGTTCCCGACAGTCGCCTTTCCCGACAGTCAAACGTGGAACGATGGTGCTTGCTCCGCTTGGTCGTGAGAACCCGTTCTCAAATTTGTTCGAGTCGGATGTGCTCAAACAGCCGTTGACAGCGGTAATATATAGAGGGTAGCCTTTATCGACTTTCCGGGAGGTGCAAGATGATGAAGAACGGCAAACTTGAGCGTATTCGTGTCCTTCGGACCGAGCGCATGCTTACTGTGTTGGGCGTTCCCAACGTTCCAGGCACGGCAGCGGAGATTTTCTCAGCGCTCGCAGACGCTCGGATACCAATCACCATGATTGTCCAGAACGCTCCGGACACCGGCTCGGCGGGGATCACTTTCACTATTCGCCATGAGGATGCTGACAAGGCTCTTGCCATCACACGTGACATTGCCACTCGTCTGGGAGCTGAAGGGCTCATGGACGATTCGGAAATCGCTCGCGTGACGGTTGGTGGCTCAGTCATGGAAAACGTCGTGGGAATCGCCGGTGGCTTTTTCACCGTGCTGGCCGACGGTGGAATCAACGTCTTGGCC
>CALFHQ010000651.1 GCA_937876385.1 uncultured Pseudomonadota bacterium | reverse complement strand
CGACCACCGGGCCCACGACATCTTGCTGTGCATCCAGACGGGCAAGCAGTTCGACGACCCGAAGCGAATGCGTTTGGACACAGATCAGCTCTACTTCAAGTCGAAGGAGGAGATGTTCGAGCAGTTCAAAGATTTCCCGAAGGCGTTGGATGCCACGGTTGAGATCGCTAGACGCTGCAACGTCTTCATCCAGACGGGAAAGACCCTGCTTCCGGGATTTCCGGCGCCGGAGGGCAAGACCACCGACGACTTCCTGCGGGAGTTGGCGTTGGCGGGGTTGGAGGAACGGCTGGAGAAGACCGTCGCCCGGGGGGAGAGCATCTCTCCGAAGCAGGAGTATCTGGATCGTCTTGACTTCGAGATGAAGGTCATCAGCAAGATGGGCTTCTCGGATTACTTCCTCATCGTGTGGGATTTCATTCGCAAGGCCAGGGAGTTGGGTGTTCCGGTGGGACCGGGGCGAGGCTCTGGAGCTGGTTCCGTGGTGGCCTATGCGGTGGGGATTACGCAGTTGGATCCCCTTCGATTCGATCTCCTCTTCGAGCGGTTCCTGAACCCCGAACGAGTGAGTATGCCTGACTTCGACATCGACTTCTGCCAGCGGAAGCGGGAGAAGGTCATTGACTATGTCACGGAGTTCTACGGGAAGGACCGGGTGGGGCAAATTGTGACCTACAGTTCGCTCAACTCAAAGACGGCCATTCGGGACGTGGGGCGAGTTCTGGCCATTCCTTACGGGGAAGTGGACAAGATCAGCAAGCTGTTTCCCGACGGTCCAGCCGCGGCCAAGACCACCATTGCCAAGGCCATCGCAGGGAGCTCTGAAGTGCGAGCTGCCTCGGAGGATCCTCGCTACCAGGATCTCTTTAAGGTTGCGCAGCGACTGGAGAAGCTCAATCGACAAGTTGGGGTGCACGCTGCCGGAGTGGTCATTTCCCGCGATCCCCTCGTGGATGTACTTCCCCTGGCCACTGGGAAAAACGGCGAAGTGATCACGCAGTACGCCAAGGAAGAGCTGGAAGACGTTGGGCTTGTGAAATTCGACTTTCTGGGGCTGAAGACCTTGACGGTGATTGATGAGACGTTGTCTCTCATCAAGGCCAACGGGAAGGAGGTGCCGGATCTGGAGAACGTTCTGCTGGATTTTCCTGACGTCTACGAGTTGATTTCCTCGGGGGAGACCACCGGCATCTTCCAGATGGAGTCTTCGGGTTTTCGGTCGTTGGTGCGCAAGCTCATGCCGGACCGGTTTGAGGACATCATTGCGGTGCTGGCGCTCTATCGTCCCGGTCCGTTGGGGAGCGGGATGGTTGACCAGTACATTTTGCGAAAGCGGGGTCAGGCGCAGGTGGAGTATCTCCACCCCGATTTGGAACCCATCTTGAAGGACACCCACGGGGTCATCATCTACCAGGAGCAGGTGATGCGAATTGCGGTGACCATCGCAGGCTACTCTTTGGGTAGAGCCGACGGGTTGCGTAAGGTGATGGGAAAGAATAAGCCGGAGTTGCTGGGACCGTTGCGAGTGGACTTCATTGAAGGTGGTTTGAAGAAGGGACATGACCTTGCTTTCCTCGAAGGTCTCTTCGACACCCTGGCGCTATTTGCCCAGTACGGTTTCAACAAGTCCCACTCGGCAGCCTACGCGTACATCTCTTATTGGACTGCGCTGCTCAAGGCGCGCTACCCGGTGGAGTTCATGGCTGCGTTGATGACGTTGGACAAGGACAAACCGGATAAGATGGTGAACTACCTGGCCGAGTGTCGCCGGATGCGCATCAACGTGACCGTTCCTGATGTGAACCGTTCCGGGGTGGACTTTGTTGCGGACGGAGACGAAGTGGTCTTCGGGATGTCTGGAATTCGGAATGTCGGGGAAGGGGCGGTGGAGGCGATCATCGAGGAGCGACAGGCCAACGGCCCGTTCAAGGATTTCTTCGACTTCTGCATGCGATTGGACATGAAGCGGGTGAACAAGCGGGTCGTGGAATGGCTGATCAATGCGGGGGGCTTCGACAGCTTCAAGGTGCTGCGTCGTGACCTCCTCGCCGACCTGGAGCGGAACCTTCAGCTCGCTCAAAGTGCGCAGAAGGACAAGGCCACGGGTCAGAAGTCGCTTTTTGGAGCGGCTTCCACGCCGAAGAAGATTGCCCGACGGAAGACCAAAGGGATCGGACTTGAGCACATTCGCGGCGCCTTCAAGGGTTATATGGAGACCCAGGCGATGAATCTCGAGCGAGACGCCATCGGATTCTACCTTTCAGCGCACCCGTTGGATCGGTATCTGGGGCTCCTCCCCACCTTGTGTTCCCACTCCAGTCAGGACCTGTGCGATGCTGCCAACAACGAATCGGTGACCATTGCTGGAAGCGCGGCTTCGTTGGATGAGCGGCGGGAGAAGCGTAGCAACAAGAAGTGGGCGCGCTTCAACCTGGAGGATCGATTCGGAATGGTTCCCGTGCTGGCCTTCTCCAAATGTTATGAGACGGGAGAGGAGGCCCTGAAGGGATATGAGCCGGTGTTGGTCAAAGGAACTGTGCTCGTAGAGGTGGAGGGAGACTCCGAAACCCGAACGCTTCGAGCCGAAGAGATCATTCCTTTGGGAGTTGCAGCTCGGGACTCGGCTCATCGGGTCGAAGTGCGGCTCCAGGAGTCGATGATTCGCAAGGAGAATCTCAAGGTCCTGAAGGAGTTGATGACCAAGTACAAGGGCCCCATGCCGATTTCGTTTCGCATCACGTTTCCCGAAGCGGGCAACGTGACGGTGGACCTGGGAGAAGAGTTCCAGGTCGATCTGGATCCTGACCTCCTGGGGGCCATTGCGGCCCTGGCTGGGAACAAGAATGTTCGCTTTGGGATTCGGCGGTAGGGTTCTTGGTTGCAATATGCTCATCCCATGTCTAAGATTGTTTCAAGTCTAACCTGCCCGTGGCTTGCGGGACCCCCGCAACCGACACTCGTGGCAAGCATCAACTGAAAGGTTCATTAGAGGAATCATGCCTTCCAATTGCAGTGACTGTGGAGTGGCCTTCAACGTGGAGCCGGAGGAGCTTGACTGGCTTCGGGAAAACGAGAAGGAGCTTCCAAACCAGTGCCCTCGGTGCAGAGCCTTCCATGGCGGCATCCAGGACGAATCCATCACCTGCACCGTTTGCGGTAAGGTGTTCATCTACCCCAG
>CALFHQ010000650.1 GCA_937876385.1 uncultured Pseudomonadota bacterium | reverse complement strand
CACCGCTCCCGCCGCTGTATAGTGCCCCTGTGATTCTAAGACACTGAAGCCCTTGCCGACGCCTGCCAAAAATGACACAATCGGCCGCAATGATGTTGTCGAAGGGGACGGAGGCTCCCCTCCGTTCCTTTGGCACTGACTTCTAAACGGAGGAATGACCATGCAGAAGTATGTATGCGATGTTTGCGGCTATGTGTATGACCCGGAACTTGGAGATCCTGACTCTGGAGTAGAACTCGGCACTTCGTTTGCTGATCTCCCGGAAGACTGGGTTTGCCCCATTTGCGCTGTGGACAAGGACCAGTTCAGCGCCGAGTAAGAGCCCACCCCCACGCCCCGGAACATCATGCCTTCCTTTGTGTTGCCCTTCGAGTCCCCCCCTTCGCCGAAGGACATGGAATCCCTGTTTGACTGTTGTCATCACCGGCGTTTTGTGCATCCAGACCCCTTGGAGTTCGTTTGGCGCTTTGGCCTGGCAGACGATCAGGAGGTGGTTGGACTGCTGGCTGCGTCGTTGGCGTTTGGTCGAGTTCGCTCCATTCTCAACTCGGTTGAGAAGGTGTTGTCCGCACTGGGCTCTCACCCGGCGGCGAGCATCGATTCGGGCAACCGCAAAGAGGAAGAGGAGCTGTTTGCTGCCTTTGTGCATCGTTACGCCCGAGGTGAACATCTGGTGGAGCTGCTCGAAGGAATTCGACGAACACGACAGACCTTTGGCAGTCTGCAGGGGGCATTTCTAGCACACCTGACTCCAGATGCGGACTCCACCCTGCTCGCCCTGCAAGGATTTGTGAAGGAGCTGTCGGCGCACTTCACCGGACCACGAAATCCACTTCTTCCCGACCCATCGGGTCCCAGCGCGTGCAAACGACTTCACCTCTTCTTGCGGTGGATGATTCGTCACGATGATGTGGATCCAGGTCCGTGGAGAGAGATTCCATCTTCGCTCCTCGTGGTTCCTTTGGACGTTCACATGCACCGAATGGCAAGAAGATACGGTTGGACTCGCAGAGCTTCCGCCGACCGCAAAACAGCACTGGAAGTGACGGCAGCCCTCCGGGTCTTTGACCCTCGTGATCCGGTGCGGTTTGACTTTGCGCTCACTCGGCCCGGAATCTGGGGTCGGGGGCCAGAGGCATCGGGGACAGATTGACTTCCATCAGTTTCGTTGCCAGCCATTGAAGGTGAGATACAATGACTTGGTTTGTTGAACCGGCTACCCCTTGAAGGAGACTCATGGAACAGGTTCCCTGCTGCGACCCTCAACTCATCGAAAGCGTAGTGGAAGGATTGTGCCGAGAGAGGTCCCGGGACCCCCTGGTGCACCGCCATCACCATGACGTCCCTCTTCCTTCGGTTGAGACTTTGAGCGAGATCATGGAGATGCTCCGTTCGGTGCTCTTCCCCGGCTATTTCGGGCCGTCGGAGTTGCGAGTGGAGACCATGCGCTACTACACCGGAGCAACCTTGGATAGGGTGGAACGTCTCCTGTCCGAACAGGTCCGCCGGGGCTTCTGCTACGAATGCACTTTGGCCCGCAGAAAGGAAGGGTGCGAGGGGTGTGACGCCAGAGCCAGGAACATCACCGACAAGTTCCTCCAGGAGCTGCCCAGAGTTCGAGACCTCCTCGCCACAGATGCGATGGCTGCGTACGAGGGGGACCCCGCTGCGTTGAGTCCGGGGGAGACCGTTTTCTGCTACCCCAGCATGACAGCGCTGGCCAATCACCGCATCGCTCACGAGCTGTTTCGACTGGGTGTCCCGTTGATCCCGAGGATTCTGTCGGAGCAAGCCCACTCCAAGACTGGAATCGATCTCCACCCCGGGGCCACCGTCGGTGAGCGATTCTTCATGGACCACGGAACGGGGATCGTCATTGGCGAGACGTGCATCATCGGCAACAATGTTCGCCTCTACCAGGGAGTCACCCTGGGTGCCAAGAGCTTCCCCCTAGACGAGTCTGGAAATCCCATCAAGGGGATCCCGCGACACCCCGTCGTGGAAGACGACGCCATCATTTATGCCGGGGCCACGATTCTCGGCCGGGTAACCATCGGAAAGGGAGCGGTGGTTGGTGGCAACGTCTGGCTGACTCGAGATGTCGCCCCCGGTTCCAGGATCCTCCAGGGCCGCTTGGTGGAGACCGCCTTTCAGCACGGCGCCGGCATCTAACTCCCCTGCAAGCCACATCTATTTTCCCAATTTGTGAAACCTTTTTGCCCCCCCTTGTCTCTGTCACTGTAAGAAGGCCGAGAGTGGCCCGACGAAAGAGACGATAGTTCGGATGAATCCTAGGAGGGATGATATGAGCGACAAAACAACCGTAGAAATGACCCAAGCCAACTTTGAAGATCTGATTCACAAGAACGAAATCGTGATGATCGACTTCTGGGCCGAATGGTGTGGACCCTGCAAGATGTTTGGGCCCATCTTCGAGAAGTCCGCAGCCAAGCACAAGGACATCGTGTTCGCCAAAGTCGATACGGAAAATCAGCAGGGACTGGCCGCCAGCTTCAACGTACGATCCATTCCTACCCTGGGGATTTTCCGTGACGGCATCCTCCTCTTCCTCCAGCCTGGCCTGGTACCGGAAGAGGCCCTCGACGAGTTGGTCGAGCAGGTCAAGGGACTCGACATGGAGAAGGTCCGAGAGGACATCGCCAAGCAGGAATCCAAGCAGGCAACCAGTCAGCAGTAACTCTCCCATTTACGGCATCAGCGGCCCGGCATCTTGCCATTTTCCCCGAATGCTGTTGACAGTTCCCACCTTGCTGGACCAACATAGATCGCCATGAAGCGTTGACGTGCAACCACCTTGGAGGACAGATGAGTTCAATCAAAGGAACACAGACGGAAAAGAACCTGTTGGCCGCTTTCGCCGGAGAATCGCAAGCTCGCAACCGAT
>CALFHQ010000649.1 GCA_937876385.1 uncultured Pseudomonadota bacterium | reverse complement strand
AGCGGCGAATTCAGTCGGTTCTAGACGAGGTTATGGAAGCTCTGGATGCAGATCCCCGACGAATCTTCTCGGTGGAGAGCATCTTCTTCCTGCGACTTTACTGGGAGCGTAACCCCGAGCAGCGAGGCCGCATTCAGGCCTTGGTGAATTCGGGAAGGCTTCGACTCAGTGGAAGCGGGATCACGACGCCGGATGTCGTCCTTACCGACACCGAAGCGATTCTCCGGGACTACCTTCTGGGACAGGAGTGGCTTCGAAACCGGGGCATGAACGCCGAGCCCAACATCGCCTACTTGCCCGACGACTTCGGGTACACCCCTGCGCTGCCCTCGATTCTCCAGGCGCTCAACGTCAAGATGGCCGGGATCACTCGAATCGACGGCATGTACTTCATCGGATCGGATTATCGTCCCCGAAGCGCCTTTCCCAGACCCGGGTCGAGCGCCTGGAAGCTCACGAAAGAACTCAAGACCCTCGATTTCGTGTGGCGTGCCCCCGACGGAGCCGAAGTCCTCTGCCACTGGAACGCATTTACCTACTTTCAGGGAGATCTCCTGGGTCACCTGGGCATCATTCGTTGGATGGGCAGGGTGTACGGGTTTCAGTGGCGAAACGAGAACCACGTCTCACGCCAGATCCATCGATTCGCCAGGGCCCTCGAGCCCCTCGCTCCAACACCGTACATTTTCTGCCCCATCGGCTGTGACTTCAACGGACCTCTGCCCAACCTCCCCGAACTGCTTCACCGATACAACCAACACAGCTACCCGGCAACCGGACTCTATGTAGTCAACGCTGGTCTGGACGACTACCTGGAGTTGGTCGATACCCATCGAGACGAGCTGCCTGTGGTCGATTTCGATCCAAACCCGTACTGGATGGGCTTCTATGCAAGTCGTCCGCTTGCCAAGCGGATGTGCAACCGGACTTCCCGCAAGCTGGCCCTGGCCGAACGGCTCGATACTCATATTCGGGTTGATGCCGAGTTCGACGCCGATCAGCACTCCAGAATCCCTCGGGGGAGCTCCTTTGGGGAACAGATGGCCGAGGCCTGGGACCTGTTGGCCATCAGCAACCACCACGATTTCATCACCGGCACTTCCCCCGACGCGGTGTGGAATGCCGAGCAGCTACCTTGGCTCGAGAGGGCCGATGAGCTCAGCGACGCACTCCTCGAAGACGTCCAGAAGCGCGTGGTCGTTCCCCCTCGACCCTTTCCCACCCCCCCGCCAACGTGGAATCTGCGGAAGGGTCGGCTGGAGATTTCGACTTCGCACTATCGAATCGTACTGGAGGAAGAGCGTGGCGGCTGTTTCACCAGCTACAAAGCTCCCGAAGGTGCCGAATTGCTTACCGGACCAGGAAATGATCTCGTGGCGTATCGAGGCTCTGGAGGCTTGTGGCGCATGGGCCACGAATACTTGGGCGGCCGGTTCAAGGAGAAGAAAAGGAGCAGCGATTCGCCGGCATCCATCGAGGCCCGGGAGGTTGATGGTGTGCTCGAAGTGAAGGTGACGTCCAAGTTGGGAGGCACCCCCTTTTTGCGCTACTTGTGGTTTCGAGGGGACTCACCCATGATTCGAATGGCGGTGGAGGGCGCGGCCCGAAACGGTATCACCGTCACCTGCCGCTTCCCCACTCGACTTCGAAGTGAGACGTTGACCATGGATGTCCCAGGAGGGGTTCTGGAGCGGCCTCGATGCAAGCTCTACGACCCCACGTTCTGGCCTGCTCGCAGTTTCGTCCATGTTCGGGAATCGGGAGAACAGTCGGACGGGTTCGCCGCATTTCTCGGTGGTCCTGTGGCCCCATCTCTCGGCGCGGACGGTGAACTGGAGTGGATGGCCTTCCGCAATGCCCCTCGGGAACGAGCCTGGATTTTTGTTCCCCTCCTATCCCACCCGGCTACCGGGCGCACAGCGGAAGTACAGCGCTTTACCTACGGCGTATGGCACACCCCCCCAGGCGACTGGAGAGCGCACGATCTTATTTCCGCGGCTCGCCAGGTTCTTCACCGAACCTGGTCTCAACCCACCGCACCGGATTTGGACGACTACGCGGCCTCCTTGCTGTATTGCGATCCCCCCGAGGTCGCTGTGTCAGCGTTCAAGAAGGCCTCTCGTGGCCCCGGAACCATCGCACGGCTGACTGGCCATGGACACTCCGGAGGGACTGTTCGATTGGTTTGTTCCGCGCAACCGATTCGACGTGCCGTCTTGTGTGACGCGCTGGAACGGGATCTCCACGAGTTGGAGGTCCGAGAGGGCGCTGTGATCCTCATCCCCCCAACGAATTTGTTCTCCGTCCGACTGCTCTTCGCCTGACCGATTGGTTGACGAACCCTCCTTCGATACACAGCATTTTCCCGGATACAGCTCGACTGAAATAGAGGGATTGGAATGTATTTAGAACTGCTTTTTGCGTTGATACAATTTGTGGCAGCAGGCCCCGCTCCAGCCAAGGCCAACCTGATTCCACTGGACGAAGCCCTTGTCGATAGCGGCTACAAAGAGATCGGAGACGAGAGCGGTGTGAAGGTTTTCCGGGATGAAGGTGCCAAAACCATCGTGCTGGCTGCGGAGGGGCACTTCGACTCCTCTCCAAAGGACGTCTTCGAGCTACTACTGGACTACCCGAGGCACGCCGAAGTCGTCGACAATCTGGAAGAAAGCTCGATTCTGGAGTCCGGTGATCACCACATGATCATTTACGAGAAATTGAAGCTGCCTGTTATCAACAACCGGGACTACGTGCTGATGGTGCGTTGGGGGCAGGACGGAGACGTCAAGTGGCTGACCTTCCACGCCATCACCAACGAAGGACCGGTGCTGCCTTCCGGGACGGTGCGAGTTGTGCACCACCGGGGAAGTTGGCAGGTCCGACCCGAGCCGGACGGAAAGGGTAGCTGGGCTCGATTTCAGACCGACATCGACTTTGGCGGCGTCGTTCCCATGTGGATGGTGTCGTCTGGAGCAGCGGACAAGCTGCCTAATCTGTTTGTTGGTTTTCGGGAGTTGCTTAAAAAATGAAAGCCAATCGCACACTCTGTCGGACAACCAAGGAGGATAGTCATGGTAGCCGCAATTATTGCGACTGTAGTGGGGCTCTTGCTCCTCGTCGTCGCGCTCGTCTACTACGCCGTCTGGCGTGCGGCAATTCGCTCTCGACCCCCGGAACCGTCCCTTGATGAATACCCGTCCGTGACGGTGATTCGGCCCATCAAAGGGCTGGACTGGGGAGTTGAAGGCAACCTCAAGGCCGCGCTGGAGGACGAGTATCCAGGCAGCGTCGAGACTTTCTTTGTCTTCGATTCCAAGGACGAACCGGCCCTGCCACTGGCTCGCAAAGCGGTGGAAGCTCATCGGGACGAACCAGGCCGGCGCACAGCTCGAATTTTGTTTTGCGGTGAGCCACCTCCTGGACGAACAGGGAAGCTCAACGCCATGATCCGAGGGTTAAGCGACGCCTCGGGAACGCTCGTCGCCTTCTGCGATTCCGACGTCAGAACGGGACCCCACGCGCTCACCCGGCTGGTGGACACTTTGTGCCGGGAATCCGATACCGGTTCCGCGTTTGCTCCGGTTGTCGTGACGTCGAAGATCCGCACTTTTGGAGACGCCGGTTATGCCCTGTTGCTCAACGGCCTCTACGGTCCCGTCACCGCGGCAGTTGCGGAGCGAAACGGCTACAAGCTGCCATTCATCATGGGACAGTTCATGGTCTTGACACGCGGGGCCATCAAACGCATCGGAGGATTGAGCAGTCTCGAAGGGCAGCTCGTCGACGACATGTACCTGGGCGCTCGAGTGCGCTCGGTGGGCTTGAACAACCGGGTCTCCTCCCACAGGGTCTCCATTTTGCAGCAGGGCATGACCATGAAGGACTTCTGGGGTCTGTACACCCGCTGGATTACATTCTCTCGAAGCGGACTCCCGGGATGGGGATTCCGGATGCATGCGGCCATGCCGGTAGCACTATACTGGGTGGCGCTGATCCTCGCCGTTGTCTCCCTTTTCAACGGGTGGTGGCTGGCGGCCCTGGTGAATGCACTGAGCCCAGCAGCGGTCACCTGGATCTACGCCAATCTGCACCACGCCTTCGGTGGGCAGCGCCTGGGGCCCATTCACCGATGGGCCGCCTTGTTCGTGTTGCTTTTGGCGCCGGTGATTTTTGTGGTGTCTCACATCAAGCGGCAGGTGTCCTGGCGAGGGCACGTCTACGAGTTGGATTCCGGCGCCCGCCTCAACTCCGTCAGCAAGTCCATGAAGGAACAAGAGGGCTCCTGAGAGTCCCGACGTCCACCTTGCTCTCTGCGTCCTGGGGTAAGGGCACCTGCAGCGCCCTCACCCCAGGCTACCTTACCAGCACACCGATGGCGTGCGTCCCGAGGCGCCTTCAGCGCCACGGGACATTCCCAAGAAGGCGATAGAGGTCTATCTACGGGTTGAAGGTGAAGCGCATAGGGGTCAGACCCTTTCGTTTTTCCTTTTCTTGCGTTCAGCCCGTCAAACCC
>CALFHQ010000648.1 GCA_937876385.1 uncultured Pseudomonadota bacterium | reverse complement strand
ACGGAGCTGGTTCGACGGTGTCGGTGAAAGAGGGGAGAGCGTCGGGGGTCTCGGGAAAGCAAGCTCGCACGGATGCGTTGGGGTCGGCATAGACATTCTCGATGAATTTGCACGTCCAACCGGAGGGGCAATTCTGGTCCCCGGTGCAGTATGTTGTGCAACGCTTTTCCCCCTCCATTTCTTCGCAAAGGCCGTGAAAGGCGGTTCCCTGGACTCCCCCTCGAAGATAACCCGAGAAGTACCCCTCGCAACCGTTGTCGTTGGTGCAGGGTGTGTACCAACTTCCCTTGGTCGCACCGGCGTTGAGGACGATGTCCTCATTCATGTCGTCCGCCCCAAGCTGGGCTTCGTATCGGTAGACAAAGTGGCGTGTGGTGCCCAGGTACTGAAGCCCCAACGACCACAACTCCGGAAGGTCGTCAAAGATCCCCTCAACATCCACGCAGGAGTCACCGTACCGCGCAAACGGTTCCAGAGCGGAGTGGCAGATCTGGCCGTCTTGCACAACCGTCTTCACTCGCTCGCTGAAGTTCGTGGCATAGGTCAAGGACAACTCTCCGCCTCCATCCCCTTCCAACCAGTGGGTCATACAAGTTTCAAACTCCTCGACAGTGGGTGTCTCCAGTTCCAGACAGGAGGGAACGCTCCACTCCCGATTGGATGGTTCGACGCTCCTCAGCGGAAGGTTCTGGAGCACTTCGAAGGGAATGGCCACCCACAGCTTGAGCTCCAATCTCGTGCCGTCCTCGGGCATCCCCAGCTTCGTCAGTCGAAGAGGATAGACCGGATCCTCCATTCCCGGAAGGCGGAACTTCACCGCGGGAAGGACTTCGTTTTCATCCAGCCGCTTGTTCAATCGGGCAGCGAAGTAGCACTCTCCTGCGTTGTTCTCATCCGACACGTAGGCTTCCAGTGCCGGGTCCACGGCGTATCCATTCTCCCCCATCCATTCAAGCAGGTCGTCCCCGTCGGGAGCCGACAGAACCACGAAATCCATGGCTCCCAGTTCCCCTTCCTGCCACACCCGAACTCCCACGGGCTTTCCAGGTAGGAATCCTCTCCCGAGTTGCGGTTGCCCCCCGGTGGAATCGGTGGACCCAAAGCAGGGCCCGCCACTGGCTTCGCACTCGCAGTCCTGAACGCAACCATCCACAAACAGGGTCGATGTCAGGCGGTCCAGGTCGTTGAGCATAGCCCCATCCCCTTGAGAGACCTCGGGACAAACCGGGAATGGGATGGTCCACACCGCCTCGCTGTCAGGGCGTTGGTATTTGGGTTGAATGGTGAGTTCCCAGACCCCATCGAACGCTCCTGCCTGAGTCGGCACAAACTGGTACAGCGCTCGTTGAGCCTCGGGAATCACATCCGCTACTTCCGCGCCTGCATCGACGGCTGACTGGGTAATCCACACCATGCCATCACCCATCACCGGCGCTGACCACATCATCAGACAGACCACCAGAAATCGACGGAATTTCTCGAACATGTTCGCCCCCTCAAGCCGGTTAGACCAGGAACTCGCCCACCACTCCACGGAATCTTCCACAGGGTACCCACCCGTCTCACTCGAGTAAAGCCTGAAGGTTCCCCTCCAGAATCTCCGGTTGCCGATTGACATGCCGGGACTGTCGCATAAGAATGGCGAGACAGGAGACAACTTCATGAAATGGACACATCGGGCATTCTTGGGGACCTTGATCGCTTTGGTGTTATTTCCCGCCCCAGCTCCAGCACAAGAGCCGTCGGTCCAGCAGCGTCAATGGCTCCTCGACCTTCATGACCCGGAAGAGGATATACAGG
>CALFHQ010000647.1 GCA_937876385.1 uncultured Pseudomonadota bacterium | reverse complement strand
TGTCCAACCCGGCCTATGCACGGGAATTGTTGGAAGCTGGGGTCAGCGGTATCGGATGGTCCCTCCACGGCCCCTCCGAAGAGGTTCACGACTTGTTGGTCGGGCGACAGGGGGCCTTCAAGCAGTCGGTTCGGGGAATTCGAAATGTGGCCCGCCTGGTTTCTGAGATGGGACTTCGGGTGGACCAGAACGTCTTTTTCCTGATGAATCGCCACAACCACCAGCATCTTGCCAGCACCTGTCTCTTCGGACGCAGGCTGGGGATCAAGTTGTTCATCGTGCAGCCCATCATTTTCTCCAAAGGGAATCTCTCAACGGCAGCGGGCTTGCAGGTTCCGCTAACCGCGGTGGTTCGTTCGGTTCGCAAGGCTGCGACCCTGGGGGCTCGGGGAGAGTGGTTCATTAAGCTATTCAACCTCCCGCCCTGTCTGTTTCACGATATTCTGGAGTTGTTCGAGCATCAGCGGTACCCCGTGGAGGTGTTTCGGCTTCAGGAGTCAGCTTCGGCGGGGGAGTCAGCGGGGCACGCGTCGTCTGGTACCATTCGTATGGAGCGCTGTCGGCGTTGCCGGATTCGCCCCTTCTGCCCCGGATTGCACCAGAGTCTCTTGTCCCAGGATGACTTGTTGGCGTTGGTCCGGCAATCCCTCGAGGTTCCCGCAGACCCGACGGAGATCTGGCTCACCGGATTGGAGCTGTTGCGACGGGAGACCCTGGTTCGATTGTTGAAAGAGGTTCGAGAGATTGCCTCGGCGCGTGTGTTGAAGGTCTACTACGGCGGAGATTCTGTTGCTGGTGCGGACTTCCTGCCTGCGGTGATACGGGGCGGTGCCAACCGGATCGTCTACCTGGTGAGGGGTTTCGAGCCGGACACCGAGGACCTCTCTCGCAAAGGCAGCGGGAACCTGGACAACCTCTCGAAGATGGCTGAGCACCCCCTTCTTTCCTCGTCGGGTCTAGTGGAGAAGTGCATCGCGGCTCCCCTGATCGATTCTACTCGAAGGGCTTTGATGAATTGGCTGGAGGGGATGCCGGGACTGGCCGGCTGGCGTTTTGAAATTGACATGCCTTCGGATTTCAAGGACCTCGACCTGTTCGATATCCCAAAGTGGGCCGGAATGGCCCTGGAATGGAAACGATTGGGAGGCGGACCGGTGGAGTTGGTGCTTCCCCATGAGAGTGAGGCAGCATCTGCAAGGTATCGACTTCCGGTACGGGCGCTTATGAAGACTGTGGAGAGTGACCGCCATTTTGTGCGGCATTGCTTCTCTGGACCCTTTGGTGAGTGGGCTTCCCTGACCCAGCCTCACTATCTTTCCGGTAGAGAACAGGACCGTGCGGGAGAGATGAATCCGGTGGTCAAGGACCTCATGGGAGAGGCCATCGTCGAGGCAGATTTGGATCGCATGAATCGTTCGTGAACTTTCGTCTCAGGAACAGTGAAGGTATTTCTCCACAATTTCGGCCATCTGTCGAGCGTCGGTGCTCCGCAACCCGGCTTCGTCCGCCTCAAAGGAGTTCAGCAGGCCGATCACTCCGTCGATGGTTGCTGGGGTGAATACGTCGTCCACTTCGAAGTGTTCTCGCTGTTGGTTGAGCGCCACAGCCGCTTCTCCACAGCTCATCGGAAGCTTCGGCAAGCGGTCTCGGATGGCCTGTCCATTCTCCCCCTTGAAGATATTGGAACCCACATACAGCGAGTCGGCAAGTTCCAGTGCGTTGGGGTTCTGGAGCCCCCTTCGGGCGGCCACGACGAGGCTTGCGTGGAGAAGATGAGAGTCGGCAGCTCCGTCGGGGCTTCGCACCTCCAGGGTTTGGTTTTCGAACTCCGGGGTGCTTGAGTTGGGGTCTTGCGGGTTGGCCACACGAGCCATGTCCTGCACACCGTTCCATCCCAGAGGCACTCGAATCAGCGCTGAACGGTTCTTCTTTCCCCAGCAAATGTAAACAGGTGCTTCCTGGTTTGGGACCAGTCGCAGGAAGGAGACCGGGCTGGGATTCCCGAATGCAGTGAGGGAGGGAGCCATTTCGAGGTACCCGGCGAGGACTTGCCGAGCTACGTCGGTGAGGCCGTCCTGGGTTCCGATGACGCTCTTTCCGTCTTTCACCAACCGGGTGTGGATGTGTAGCCCGCTTCCGGCATGACCCGATACGAGCTTTGGCGAGAAGGTGACGCTCAATCCGTACTGCTTGGCCAACATCCGCAGAACCCAGCGAGCAACCACGACGGCGTCAGCGGAACGGTTTGGGGGCATCAAGTTGAACTCAATCTCGTGTTGGAACAGTTCCCTCCCCTGGTCGGATACCTGACCTACCTCGCTGTGACCGTACTTCAGGGAGAATCCCATCTGCCCGAGGAGAACCATGGCTTCTGTCCTCAGTTGCTCCCATCGCCCGAAGGGTTGGGATTCCCCGTAGCCCTTCTGGGCACATGCTGGGAAGAGATGGTCCGGTTCCGTCACGAGGTAGTATTCCAACTCGGCCAGCGTCTCCATCTCAAAGCCGGTAGCGTCTTTTAGCGATTTTTGCGCCTTTCTAACCATGAACTCGGGGTCGTTGGGGAGGGGTGTGCCTTCGTGGGTGAAGAAGGAACAAAGCACGTCCACGGCTGGGATGGAGGAAAATGGGTTCACAAACGCCGTGGTGTATCGAGGAACCACATACAGGTCGCTTGAGCCCGCATCCACGGTACGAAAGAGACTGGAACCGTCGACCCGCTCCCCGGTAGAGAGGACTCGGTCGAGGTGTCTCCAGTCCGAAGTGACGAAATTGAACGTCTTGATGCGTCCATCGCCGGCGATGAACCGAAAATTCAGTAGCTGGATTTCGTTGTCGACGATGAACTTCAAGAGGTCTTGCTTGGTGAAGGACTGACGGTCCTTGTCGAGGAGTCTCTCCAGGTTTCGGTGCCCTGTGGGTGTCCCAAAGACGTTCGAGCGTTCAATCATAGCATACCTCCAAAATCGTGTAGTCAGTCCGCTCTGCGGATCGTCGATGCCAGCTTGCGTCCGGGGACGGTAGCCCGAACGGCCCATCGAACGCCGGCAAAACTACCGGTACCCAGAAGCACGCCGGCAAACACATCCACGGCGTAGTGTTGTTTCGTATAGAGCGTTGAGAGGCAGATCACCATCGTAGAGGTGGCGGCCCACCAGGCCAGCCAGCGGTTGTGCTTCAGCACGGAGAGGCCAGCGATGGTGCATGCGGTGCAGTGGGTGGAAGGGAAGCAGTTCCACGCCGGATCGGTGCCCTGTACAACGGAAATCGTCCACGTTCCAAAGTCGGTGACCTCGGCGGTGGGACGATGGAAAATGACAGGGTAGGCGATGAACACGCTGTAGCTGAGCCCCAGCGCCAGAATCTGAGAGAGGTCGAAGATGAGCAACTCTTCCTTGTTTTCGAGGTAGAGCAGCGGAAAGACGAAGAGTGGGTAGACCGTGATGTACACGAAGACCCAACCGGGTCGAAACGAGAACCAGTCGTCAATAAAGGAGAAGAGGGTGTGGAAGGGGCCTGACCCGGTCATGTGTCCAACGACGAAGTATCCACCGCCCCACAGGGTCAGCATGATGAGGGCGTTGCCGCCCCAGAACCAGGCAGAAGCGTCGGAGCGCGTCGCTGGAAAGAGCTTGAAGCCAATGAGCACAACGGTTCCCGGAAACAGACCCAGCACCAGAAAGGCCTTGAAGGGAATGGAACCGGGGAGGGAGCTTATGGCTTCGATGATAGCTGTCAACTGCAAGGACACAACAAGACCGACAGCGTACAGGAACAACCCGCGGCGAATAAGATCGACTCGAAGCGGCCGAGACCGCCCTGTTTTCCGCTGCAACTTCATCCGGAACAGTCTAGCGATGCGAGAAAATGCAGGTCAAGAGATATTCGTGACGGGGACATTGGTTTTCTCAGACTTTGAACAGGAAATTGATGATATCTCCGTCCTTGACCACATACTCTTTGCCTTCAGAGCGGAAAGAACCGGCACGTTTGGCGGCTGCAGTGGAGCCGGCCACCAGGAAATCTTCGTACGCCACGGTTTCGGCTCGAATGAACCCCCTCTGGAGGTCCGAGTGGATGCGTCCGGCTGCCACCGGCGCCTTGGAATCTCGTCTCACCGGCCACGCACGAACTTCATCTTCGCCTACGGTGAAGAAGGAGATAAGCGACATCGCAGCGTATACCCCTCGGACAAGGCGAGCGGCAGCACCTTCTTCCTGACCAATGTCCTCCAGGAACGCCTGCTGATCTTCGGCGGGCAGTTTGGCGATTTCCGCCTCGATGGGGGCGGACAGGAAGAACCCAGTGAGTCCCTCGTCATTGGCCTGCTTCTCGATTTTCGCCAGTTCGGGGTCGCCCAGGAGAGACTCTTCCACGTTGAAGGCGATGAGAATCGGCTTGAGGGTCAGGAAATTGTAGTGCCCCAGCATCGCCTTTTCATTGTCGTCCAGCACACCAGTCGAAAGAGAGCGCCCGTCGTTGAGGGCTGCAGCGCACTTTTCAAGGACCTGTGACTCCAGCCCTTTGTCGTGGGTTCGGTTGAAGAAGTCGAGACGCTTTTCAATCATGATGAGGTCGCCCAGGATCATTTCGTCCATGAGGTTGCGAACGTCCACCATGGGGTTGGGGGCATCTTCTCCCTGGGGATCAAACCCACGGGCTACGAGGATCAGTACCTCGAACGCTCTCACCGACTCCAGCATCTCCTTCATCGAACGACCCGGGTGGTCATCTAGTACCAACTCGATGTGAGAATAAGTCGTCTTTTCCGGGTTGAACATGCCCGAGAGTTTGTCGATGCGCTTGTCCGGCACCCGAATCGTCGTCACGCTCTTCTTTCCCAACGCAGGAGACCCGCCGTCTGCACCCATGAAGGCTTCCATCAGGGTCTTCTTGCCAACAGCTTCAAATCCAATCATCGCTGCGCGCATCACTCTCACCTCGATTCCACGTCCACAAGCCGATATGGCTCGGTGGGGGTAGTCGGTTGCTATAGCACAACCAGCCCCGATTTGCCACTGGTAGCCGGCAAGTCCTCGTGGCATATTGGAATTTCGTGGCAACCTGTGGAGGGGAAGATGAGGACATGGAACTCGACGAAGAGTCTATCCCGGTGTTTGGTTGGTTGTTTGGCGGTGGCTCTTCTTGCTGGCCAGGTGGGGTGCGATGGTGGTGCCGAGGAGGTGGATGCGATGGTGGATTCAACCTCCCCGGGAGAGGACGTCGGCCAGGACGTTCCAGACGCCGAGGACATCTTCACCCTCCCTGACAGCTACTACAAGTTGACCCTGTTGGTAGAAACCGGGGAAGGTGTTTCCTGCGACGCATCCGTTGAAACCCCGTGCCTGGATTCGGCGATGTGTTGCCGTTACGAGTTCTTTCGGGACCTGTCCGCAAGCCAGACGGCGGTCAGCTTCGGGGCCACTCAGATGACGTCTGCCGTGTCCCTCGGTATCTCGGATACCCAGTACACCCCCACCTTTGCTTCCATCACCCTGAATTTCGGAATCCTCGTGGGATCCGCCGAAGCACCCCCGACCACACCCGAAGCGGGCTCCTATCCGTTTAGCGGGTTTGAACCGACAGTGCGGGTGAGTCTCCACAGCAAGGACTTCTCGTCCAAATCGGAGGGTGCCCAAGGAACCGTCGAGGTGGCTGAATGGGGAAGCGAGCCTGGGGATCTCTTCATCGGAACCATCGATGGGACCTTGATCCAGGTTGCCGAGAAGGAAGACCCGCTTCGTTGCGTGGTCGAAGGGGAGTTTCGAATCCTGCTGCCGGGGGACGAAGGGTAGCATCAGGCGGCCACCAACGAGAAGATCCCATCAACTCATTCGATATTGGGTCGGATTGGAAGAGAAGGAATGCTGCTTTGGGGGAGGATCAGTCCTTCGGGACGCACTGCTCTTCGTTTGTCTCGCAGGCATCTACCAACGCTTCGATGGGGTCGATGCCTTCCTGGAACAGGCCGTCTTCTCTCGTGGCACCGAGGTACCCTTTGAAGAAGTAGGCGTCAAACTGGTCGTCACCGTCTGTGTCGAAATCCGGGCAGATGGCCGCCAGGTTCATGAACCAGTGGAAGTTTGGCTCGCCAACGCCGGGGATGGTGAGACAAAGGTCTTTGGTTTCCTCTTCCGAGATGTTCCCTTCCAGGCGCGCTTCGAGGATTTTCGAGCCGTCGCTGTTGAAGTCCCCGAAGCCGGTGACGCCGAAGATGTGGAACGGCTTGCTGACCGTGTTGGTCACGATATTGAGTGCGATGGGGTCGTCGATTCGGAACCGGAGTCCATTGATCTTCGTGTTGAAAGTCGAAGGCTCCAAAGCGAATGTGTAGGAGATGGGGGTGATGTTGCCCTCGCCATCCGTTTCCGTCTCGGCATTGGCGGAGGTGATTTCGATGGTTGCTTCCCCGGTGGTCGTGTCGTGCTCCACCACCCGAAGGAGAATAACCAGAGCGTACGTTTCGATGTCGGCTCTCCATGCTGGGTTGATGAGGTCGGTGGGGTCGATCCCCTTCAACATCGTGACTCGGTATACCGCGCCAGTCAGATCGGGAAGAAGGGAGACATAATTCTCGCCCCATTCCAGGTCTTCCCCCCCTGTGGAGTCCTGCGTCACCTGAGTGTCGTTGGGATTGTTGGTATTGTCGTCCGAGCCCCCGCAGGAACTGAGGGCCAAGCCCAAGACAATCATTGCAGACAGAAGTTTGTTCATGCTCCATTTCCTCCATTTGGATGACAGCGAGTCCGTTTGAGGGAGTTTATCGAAAGGAGGGTGGCGAGGCAAGCACTACGAGAACAGGAACTCAGCCCCACTTGCCCTTTTTCATGTGGCCCTGGAGCTCTGCCCGGACAGACCGGGAGATTTCGTCAGACAGCGTCATGGCCTTCTTGAAGATGTCCACGCAGGCGGGATCCAGCGCATCTTCGATCCCATCGGCAGCGACAAAGGAGATCTCTTCCAGCAGGCCCAGAAGCTGAGCATGCAGTCCGTTGGTGAAGCGGCTGCGCTCGATCTTTTCGGCGTCAGCCTCGGCAACGGCGTCGAACTTTTCTTTTGGAGCGCCGCACTTGGGGCAATTTTCGGGGGCGTCTTCTCCATCGTAAATGTAGCCACAAACTGTACACACAAACATTGAAACCTCCTCAAAGGTCAGGTGGATGATATTCTTGGAGCACCCTTCGATACTGCGCGCTGTGGTCTTCACTGTCAAGGGCAACTCCTATTCTCCACGCGCTATTGACTCCACCGGGGGGTGCGCTAGAATACGGACAGTGAAGACACCCTGAATACCCAGTTCGAACGAACAGCGGATGGAGGATTTCCATGAAGTTTCGATGGCTGACCCTGATTGTGCTTTTTGCCTTTGCTATGACCCCAATGGGATGCGACAAGATCAAAGAGCTCACCGGCCAGGGAGAAAAGGACGGTACCACCGAAGAGAAGAAGGCCGACGAGCCGAAAACCAGCGACGAAGTAGCTCAGGCCAAAGCCGAAGCGGAGAAGGCAAAGGCCGAAGCCGAGACAGCCAAAGCCGAAGCCGAAGCCGAGAAGGCCAAGGTGGAGCAGGCACAAAAGCGGGTTGCTGAAGCCGAAGCCGACAAGGCCAAAGCGGAAGAAGACCGCATGAAGTCCGAGGAGCAGCATGAACTGGACAACCAGAAGAAGGCTCGTGAAGGGCTTACCAAGGATCTCCAGGAATTGACGACGCGCATCGCCACAACCAAGACCGGCTTGAACAGCGCCTACGCTGCGTGGAAGAGTCGAGACGAAGGCAAGGCCCTCGAAATCAAGGGACTCCTCGACGAAATCCAGAAGCTCGATGAGGAAACCTCCTTAGTCGAGCAGCTCATGACTCAAAACAAGTTCGACGAAGCGGGAACCAAGGTCGCCTCGATTCAGGGCAAGCTGGGTCCGGTGGAGACCAAGAGCGCCAGCTTGATGAAGGACCGTCCCGTGGACGAGGGCAAATGGAATGCCACGATTTCCATCCTGGCGGAAGAGACGTGCCTCCAGAAAAAGAACCTGCCCGTGCAGGATTTCCAGAAGGAATACCAGGGACTCTTCGCAAAATACGGGATCGAACGAGAGGAATATGAGCAGCTTCGGGCCAAGTTCAACAAGTCGGCTTCCCCCGATGATCGGATGTTGCTCATGAAGACGGTGAAGGAAAAGTGCACCGAGCAGATGGAAGCCAAAACCGAGGAAGTCGTGGCCCCGGCAGAGGACGAAACCGCAACGGAAG
>CALFHQ010000646.1 GCA_937876385.1 uncultured Pseudomonadota bacterium | reverse complement strand
GATTTCTTTGGGCAGTTTTCCCAACGCCATGTTGGTTTCCACGCAGGCGAGTTTGACCATACCCAGAGAGCGAATAAAGGGTCGGGAGAACCGAATCCCGCTCACAGGGAAGTTCTCCACGGCACGCTGAGTTGACGCTCCCCACAGGGCATCAGCGGGGACTTGCATCTCTCCCATTGAGTCCTTCTCAATCCGAAACTTCTTGTCGCTCATAGGGTTCCTCCTTTCCCGGGACGGGTAGCAATTGCTTCTTGTTGTGTTCTGCGGTTTTCAGTGCAGGGGGGAATGCTATCACACGCCAAGGGACGTTTCACTTGAAATCGAGTGTGGTCTTGAGCTTCTGCGAGATGAGTTCGCAGACGTTCTTGAGAAATTGCTGGTCTTCATCGGTGAAAGGAGCCAGGTGGTCGGAATCGATATCCAGTTCTGCAATCATCTCCCCATCCTTGAGCACAGGAAAGACGATTTCTGATCGGACGTCGATGCTACAGGAGAGGTAGTTCCCCTCCGCCGAGACGTCCTGGACTGTGCGGGGAGCCTGAGATTCAGCGACTTGCCCACAGACTCCAACACCAAAAGGGATGTGCGTGTGCTGTGTGGGTTTTCCGACGTAGGGTCCCAACGCCAGGCGCTTCTCCCCAGGAACGACCAAATAGAACCCGACCCAACCGTAGTGGGGAATTCCGTCGGCCAGGGCCTGGCAGACTTGAAGCAGCGATTCGTCGGTCCACTCTGCTACAATTCCCTTCACGGCATCGAGAACCGGTCCAAAAGGTGAGTTTGAAGGATTGGACATTGGTCAGACCTCGATGGTGTGGCGACGCATTCTCACTCGGCCATTGCCCTTGTCGATGGAAACCGAGACCCACTGTCCGGGCTCCTGACCTGGGGCAATTTGCAGCATGCGTTCGTCTTCGGGGCAGTCCATCCGCTGGACCGTCTTGAACTTGTCCAGGTTGATGACGGTGACAAAGGGCAGATCTCCTTTCCTGGCCAACATCACGGCGTAGTCTGCGTCCTGGTAGCGAATGAGTTCCCCCATGGGTTCGAGGTCACCTTCGCTTTGCAGGAGCACCGACGAGTCGGCTGCGGCGAAAACGAGTTCCCCGGATGCCTCCATGGTGACAAAGGCGAAGGGGCGCGCTACGAGTTGTCCGGAGTAGCCGTCGAAGTAGCGGAAGAGGAAGTGAAGGCGCTTCCCTTCGTGTCCAAAGCGCATCCAACGGGTACTCTCGACGAGGGTTCCGTCCAGCTCCTGAGGTTTGATATTGAATCGGTCCGTAACCCGCATCCGAGCGTCCATGAAACCAAAAGAGAAGTAGCCGCTCTTGCGCATCTGGTAGGGTTCAGGATGGCGGTGAACCACGTACTTGTCGGAGCTTCGAGGAAGCCGTCGAAGGTTGGAGAGGGCGTATCCGTAGTTCTCTTCGAGCAGGAGCTTCCCTGTGCTCAAGGAGAGGGAATAGAGTCGAGTTTTGCTGCTTGTACCGGGTGCTGATTCGCAAACGATGAGCCGCTCTTCCGGGCCGTTGGGAGCAAACCAGCGGGTGGTCTTCTGGCGCGTCTGGGGGAGGATGCCCTCTTCGAGGTGCAGTACGTTCTCCAGGTGGAACTGCCGCCGGCGGTACCCCCCCTTCAGGAGAAGATCATCGTCCCAGTTGGCGATGAGAATGGACTCCCGCTCGCCGGGAGCGATGTCCACCAGGATGAATCCCTTCTTCTCCAGCAAATTCGCCTGCTCGGGGAGGGTCACTACGGCCTCTGCAGTGAGGCTGCGGGTATTGAGCACCAGCATGGTGTCACCGTGGAAGACGAAGGACCGTTCTCCCTCGGGTCCCAGAGTGGCAAACCGGGTCTTGTCTGCGTCGAACCCTTCTACGCCATGGGAGTAACTGTCGTAGTTGGTGGTTGGACCATCGAGGGTGTCGGTGATGGGTCGCACGGTCACCGGGAATTTTTGCTGCACGCCGTCTCGGGCCCGCCCTTCAAGTTCCACGAAGAAGGGTTCCTTCTCCAGATCGTTTCGTCGCTTTTCAAGCTCTCTAAGAGCCGGAAAGTACTGGCTCTCCTCCAGAAGGGACCCCACCCACTTTTGAAGATTGGCTATTTCGCGTTCCAACTGGCTCTGTTTCTTGAGGCTCTCCATGCGTCGTCGGGCTTCCTGGGCCAGAGGAAACCCCTCCACGGACGCCGCGGACTCAAAGAGTTCAGCAGCGCGCTCATCGTCACCCTCTTCATGGGCCGCAGCGGCGTTCCTGAAGGCTTCTTCCGCCTGGGCATACCGATGGGTCCTCTCGGCCCGTTTGAAGGCCTGTCGGGCCGTTTCCAAAGAGGGCATGGAGGGGAGAACCTTCCGACACCGCTCCAGGATCTTCCCGGCGCCCGACAGCGCCCCTTGGGCTACCATGGAGTCCACTTCCAGAAGGGAAACAAGGGCTGAGGTCTGTTCCTGTGCAGGAAGTTCCTGTTCCACGTCAACGAACTCGCAGATCGCTCCAAAGATGGGAGCGCGCTCCTTGCCTGCGGCGGCAATCTGCCGAGATTTCTCCAAGGCAGCGACGTAGCGCATTGCGCCCGGGAGTTGTTCTCCGCGTTCCAGAAGTTCCAGGGCCTCCCCCATCAACTTGGTGGCCTCCCTGTGTGCGATCTGGACTTGCAGTTCGTCCACTCGGGCGCGGGCCCCTGAATCCTCCGAGTCAATTCGAAGGATCTCCTGGTAGAGCCCGAGGGCTTCGTCCAGGTCTTCCTCGAGGGCAAGATCGCAGGCGCGAGACCGAAGGGTTTCCACCTGGCTTGAAGCTCGTCGATTCTCCAGTTCATTTTTCATGTGATAGAACCGGGGAGGTCGCCATCCGTCTCCGTGGAGCTCATTGAGGAGCGTCTCGGCCCGGTCCAGGGCTCCCTGGTCCAGGGCTCCCTGGACGGAATTCAAGGTGGGTTCGAAGCGTGCTTCCGCCAGGGCCATCGCTTCCTTCTTCCACTTCCCCGCCTCGATATCTGCTGTGTCGAACTGCGTGGCCTTATCGAGGGAAGCGAGGGCTTCCTCGGCGCGCCCCATGTCCAGAAGCAATCGACCGGCTCGCTTGTATGCAGTGGCATCTCCACTGCCCTGTCTGGTCAACTCGAGGTAGGCGTTCAAGGCCTCTTCCTTTCTGCCGGCCAGGAAATAGGCGTTGGCCAGAAGGTTTCGTCCGGTGGCGTCGAGTTTGCAGTCCGGGGCGGTGAGGAATGCGATTGCTTCGTCAAAAATGGCGTAGTCTTCCACCAGGAAGCGAGCGAGATCGCACACAGCCTCGGCGTCCCCGTCGGAGCGCCAGACGGCCAGTTTGTAAAGCGCCCGCGCCATTTCATAGTCATATTCTTCCAACGCTGACGCTGCCTTGTTCCTCAGGGCGTCGGCGTCAAGATGTGCATATTCTTCCTGGACAACGTCGTCGATGTCCGAGACCAGTTGCGTGAGCGTTTGGCGCTGGGGTTTTCCGGTGTCTTTGCTATCTTGGGACATGGAGCTGCTCCTTCATACGATTTTGGACCGACAGTATAACTCCCAGGCAAACATCTTGCCAGAGGGGGGATGAGATGGTTACCATTGCATCGTCTCACAGGTTGTGAATTGGAGAAGCACCATGAAGGAACGACTCATCAACAGCCACGGCAAGCTGCGTCTTACGGGGACCATGTGTATCCCTGGGGACAAGTCCATCGCCCATCGGGCGCTCTTGTTCGGTTCCCTGGCTCGTGGTACCACCTTTGTTCGAGGAGTTCCCTGGGGAGAAGACATCGATTTCACGATCTCCACC
>CALFHQ010000645.1 GCA_937876385.1 uncultured Pseudomonadota bacterium | reverse complement strand
TCACAGCTTGGGGCGAGATGCCACCGGGTCAGACACCGACGACAACGGCGCTGACTTCTTTGACTACGGAACTCCCACCCCCGGAGCCACCAACGTCGCTTCTAACATTCCCCCCGATGCTTCCCTGGCCTGCCCCACTTCCGGGATGATTGGTGAATCCCTCGAATTCGATGCCTCGGCATCTTCTGATTCCGACGGCTCCATCTCCCTCTACGCCTTTGACTTCGGCGACGACTCAACCCCCGCAACCGGGGCTCAGTCCACCGCCACACATAGCTTCTCTACCTCCGGCATGTTCACCGTGACCCTCACAGTGGAAGACAACCAGGGAGACCTGGACACGGCCACTTGCTCCCTCTCCATCGGCGACGACAACGTCCCCGAAGTGGTTGTAATCAAACCGCTGGACAACAAGCAGGTGACCCAGGGTGATGTGGTTCAAGTCCTCGTCAACGCCACCGCTGCCCCAGGTCGAGACATCAGTCAGGTGGAGCTTGTCGCCGACGGCACCACCTATGGATCTGCCGATACTCAGGCCCCGTACGAGTTCCTATATACCGTTCCAGAGGGGCAACCCACCGATTCAGTGGTTTCCCTTCAGGCCAAGGCCGTGGACAACGCAGGCTCCAACGGCTACTCCGCTGTGACCCATCTACAGGTCAAAAACGACCCCCCCATTCCCAGCTTCACCGCGGTAGTCAGTGGCGCCCTGGAAGCTTCCATGGATGCTTCGGCCTGCTACGACACGGAGTCTCCGGTGGGCAGCCTGGAGGTCCGCTGGGATTTCCAGAACGACAACGTCTGGGACACCGACTGGAGCGCCGAGAAGCTTGTCAAGAACACCTATCCGTCCGATGGCACCTACACCATCAAGATGGCGGTTCGAGATGAGGCGGGGCAGATTGCCACGACCACTCGTGAAGTCTCGCTCTCCTCCATTCAGTACGTCTTTGGACAGGTCACTACCACCACGTGGACAGGCACCATCGTCATCACCGGAGACGTCACGGTTCCGTCTGGAAACACCCTCACCATCAGCGAGGGAACGAGCGTTCTGTTCTCCTGGAACGACCAGAATGAAGATGGAGTCGGAGACTGGGGATTTTTGATTCAGGGGAGCCTCGTAGTCAACGGCACCGAGGCCAAACCGGTGATTTTCACCTCCCTGGGCACCTCCCACAAGCACAGCAAGGCCTGGGACAGAATCACCCTGCAAGGCTCCGGTCACGCCATCTCTCACGCCCTCATCGAATACGCCCATGTGGGACTCGCTGTGGCCGGTGCCGGCACCATGAGCAACTCCATCGTGCGCTTCTCTCAAACGGGATTTCTCGTTTCCGGTAGCGCTGCCTTCACCCTCAACGATTGTGAAATCAGCAGCAACGACCAGGACGGCATCGAGATGGTGGCAGGGACCTTCACGGTGAACCAGAGTTCCTCGCTGAACAACGGCAAAACGGGCGCCTACGTTCGTGGTGGAACCTTCAATCTTTATGATTCAGTGCTCAACGGAAACGGCACGGTGGGTCTCCGATTCTATGGCGGCGGTGGGGGCGAGATTATGCGAAACCTCATCACCGGAAGCGCCTACGAAGGGGTCCGAGTGGAGACCAACGGCGGGGCAGACCCCAATCCCGTGATTCAGTACAACAACATCTTCGGAAATGCGTTGATTGGCGCCCGAGTGCTTCAGGCGGTGAACCTCTCTGCCTCGGTGTCGGGTCAGTACACCACCACCATCCAGGGGCCGTGGTCCACTCCTGACGGGGAGGACATCGACTTCCTGCACTACTCGTACAGCGAAAACGATTCCTACAACAATTACTACCAGGGTTCGGTAGTCTCCACCCCCGCCGGGGTCACTCTCCTTGCGAAATCCAACGCCGACAGCGGCTGGCAGGATCTCTTGGGGGACGGTGTCACAGCAGTTTCTGCAAGGGTCCAATCCACCTCTTCATCCTCCTCCTACTATGGTTCCATGACCATCCAGGATGCCGTTTTTGACCAGGTGGGAGCGGTTCGAGAGATGTCCGTTGTGACCCGGACGAACCGCCTGGACGCTCGCCACAACTACTTTGGAGTCTTCCCCGATGTTCTCGACGTGGTCACCGTTGGGCCGGTGAACCGTGCGAATGTAGAGGGGTTCATCGGAATTCCCTTTGACGAAACCTGGAGCAAAGGCCGCTATTACGGGGGCGAAACCATCGCCACCGACACCACCTGGCTATCGGATGTCATCATTACGGGGCAACTGGATGTCACCAGCGGCGCCACAGTGACTATTGCGCCGGGGATTCTCGTGGAATTCGGCTGTGTGGATGCCGACAACAACGGCACCGGTGACTGCGACATCGAATTGCAAAACGCCTTCATGGTGTCCAACGGGACCTCCTCCCAGCCGGTTACCTTCACCGACTTCCACACCGTCCCGGCCGAGAACTCGTGGCTGCGTCTGCGCAGCTATGGTACGGGTGGGTTGAGTGCCACGTACACAGTCTTCGAATACGCCAACAGCGCACTGCAACTGGAGTCAGGCACCCACGTTCTGGATCACGTCACCACCCGGAACAACGCGGTCCATGGTCTCTATGTCAAGAGCGCCTCGGACATCACTGTGACGGGGCTCATCACGAAGGACAACGGACAAGACGGTATCCACATCGAGAGCTCTTCCGGGGTCTCCCTGGACAAGTCCCCGGGCCAAACCCTCCTCATCAAGAACAACGGGCGCTACGGTCTCTACGCCTACAATTCCACCAGCAACCTCTCCCTATCCAACTGCACAAACTCCGGCAACACCGATGCCGGGTTGTTCTTCGATCGTGCGAACATGGCAGTGGACCACTGCACCTTGCAGCAGAACGGCTTTGGTGCCTGGTACGAGGGGAACAGCGCCGGAACCCTCTCAGCCAGCGATATCAAGTTCAACAACAAGGAGGGGGTCTTCCTGGTGACCAGCTCTGCAAGCCCGAATCCCGTCATCCAGGGAAACAACATCTATGGCAACTCGGTGCTTGAAGTCGGCGTCCTGGTAGACCCGGCCCTCTCTTCATCGGTGGCTGGCCAATACAAAACCCAAACCGACGGTCCCTGGACCACCCCAAACTCCACTGATATTCAGTACATGCAGATTCAGTATCAGGAGAACGACTCGTACAACAACTACTACCAAGGCTATGTGCTGACGTCCACCAGCGGATCCAACATCTTCTCGACGTCCGCTGCGGTCTCGGCCACCTTCAAGGACCTTCGCAACTGGGAGACTTCTTCTGTGGCCACCCGGGTTCAGTCCACCTCTTCGTCCTCTTCCTATTACGGGGGAATGACGGTCCTTGCGACGTTCTACTATGCCGACTCGTCGTCAGGTGACGTCAAGGAAGTGGCAGCCATCACCGACGGTGGGACGGTGAACTGCACCGACAACTACTGGGGCCTCGGCCTCGAGGACTTGTCGTTGATTCCCACCCGCCTCACCCTGGGTCGCC
>CALFHQ010000644.1 GCA_937876385.1 uncultured Pseudomonadota bacterium | reverse complement strand
TGATGTCCTCGACTCCCTGCGCATCGCCAAACGGATGGGCAAGTTCATCTCCCTGAACCTGCTGGTTTTCCCTGGCGTCACCGATCGACAAGACGAGTTCGCCAATCTCCTCGAATTCCTCGATGAATACGATATCGACATGATCCAGTGGAGGAACCTGAACGTCGACCCCGAACAATACATGGGATTGATGGGCACCGGGCCCATGGGGGACGGCTTGATGGCGGTCATCGAGAAGTTGAAGACGCTGAGACCCAAGCTCCTGCACGGATACTTCAATCCCTTCGTGGGGTAGGGTGGGAGCTTCTTTGAACCTTTGAGTTTGATGGAGGAGGAGATGATTCCCAGACGCACACTTTTGCTCGTCGCCTTGGTCCTTGCTATGGGCTGCTCGTCCTCTGACGGAAACACCTTGCCTTCACAAGATGTCGTGGCCGACATCGCTGCAGACCTGCAGTTTGCCGACGCAGCGGACGTCGACGTCACCGAGGAAGAGGCCTGCCGAACGCTCTGGAAGAAGACCACCTTCACCTCCGGAGCTTCCTCCCACGCGGCCTTAGGCAAGAACGACGTCCTGTACGTCACCGGCGGGCACCGAGTGTACGCCATTGCCCCGACGTCCGGCGCCGAGCAATGGATATGGCCCGATCCCAGCGGAACCGACGAAGGGTACGTGGAACTCCCGGAAGACACCGAACAACTCTACACTCCGGTTATCGGGGCTGAAGGGGACATCCTCCTGGGAAGCCAGCGGAACCGCCTCATCTGCCTCAACAAGAATGGTGTGGGGATTTTTGCCGTGGACACCGACGGACCCGTCACCGGGGCACCAGCCATTCTCTCCAATGGGAACATCCTGGTACTCTCCGATAACGGGCAGCGAATGAAGGTCATCGACTTGGGCATTCAGGCAACGGGTGACACGAAAAACTATGTGCTGTGGGAGTTCTCCGGGGACAATGGAACCAACGACATCCTGCCGGCGCAGCAGCCCCTCGTGGCCAGCTTGGAATCGGGAGACGAATTCTTCTGGGTCGTGGCCAAAGGAGCGGTGTACCGCTATCGAACCGACGACGGCTCTCTCATCGGAACCACACAGCTTCCAGAAGGCCAGGTGGCCACGAGCAATGGCATCCTCGATGAAACCGGCGCCATCACAGTAGCCACCGGGGAAGGGGTCGCCAACGCCTACTTCATGAAACACTACCTGGTCACGGTGGACGCTGACGGGGTGCTCAGCGCGGACTCTCCTGCCCTCATTCACGAAGGACCCACGAAGGTCGTGAGCCTCTCGGGAGGTAGGAAGGAGACTTTGCTGGTGGGAACCAACAACTCCGGCTTCATGCTCTACTCACTCAAGTTCGGGGAGACCCTGGCGAACTTCTATCAGGATTCGTTTCAGGACGTGGCACCGGCGGTTCAAGGGCTCGACGGCCTGGTCTATTTCAGTGCCTTCCCGCACTGGATTTACGTCATCAGCGAGGCTGGAGAGTTGGTGTGGTTCCGCAAATTGGAAGAACCCGATGACCTCATCGGAGCGAACCTGGCTCCTTCCTCCCCGATCCTTCGAGACGACGGCGTCGCCATCTTCCACAACGGCAACTTCCTTCACGCCGTTCAGTGTACCGAAGCGGGCCCCGCTGCGGTTGTCTGGCCTCGATTCGGCGGCAACCGGAAGAACACCGGGAATCTCGCCGATTCCGAAGCGCTCAAGCAGGAGTAATGCCCAATGACCAATCGGCTGCTAGATGAACTCGAAAAGCGGGAAGTTCTCCTGTTTGACGGTGCCATGGGGACCCTCTTCTATTCCAAAGGGGTTTACATCAATCGCTGCTACGATGAGCTGAACCTCTCCAATCCGAACATGGTCGTGGAGTCCCACCGAGAGTACGCTCAAGGGGAAGCCGACGTCCTGGAGACCAACACCTTCGGCGCCAACCGAATCAAGCTTCGAGGTCACGGCCTGGAAGAGCGCCTTCGAGAAATCAACATCGCCGGTGCACAGCTCGCTCGACAGTGTTGCGGCGGCAAGACACTGATTGCAGGGGCTGTGGGGCCGTTGGGAATCAAGATCGAACCGTGGGGACCGACCTCCGTGGAGGAAGCTCGGGGGCTGTTTGGGGAACAGATTGAGGCCCTCGTGGAAGGTGGGGTGGACCTCATCGTTCTGGAGACCTTCGGAGACATCAACGAGATCCATCAGGCCCTCCAGGCAGCACACGAGAAGGCCCCTGGGTTGGCCGTGGTGGCCCAGATGACCCTTCAATCGGACGGCAATTCGCTGTATGGAACCGCCCCCGAAGTGTTCGTGCGGCGTCTGGATGAATGGGGCGCAGATGTCATCGGTGTGAACTGCTCGGTGGGACCCGAGGTGGCTCTCCAGGCCGTGGAGCGGATGGTGCAGGTTACCGACAGGCCGATTATCGTCCAACC
>CALFHQ010000643.1 GCA_937876385.1 uncultured Pseudomonadota bacterium | reverse complement strand
CGCCATTCCCTGGGGGAACTACACATACGTGGGTACCACCGATACCGATTTTCCGAATCCAGACGAACCCATTACCGTTACTGCTGCCGACGCCCGGTACCTCCTCGACAACGTCAACCGCTACTTCCCGGACAGGAAGGTTTCTGTGGACGACGTACACGCCGTGTGGGCCGGACTTCGGCCATTGGTAGCCCCGGAAGGGGAAGACATTGACCCTTCGGACGTGTCCCGGGAGGAGCAAATAGAGACCCTCCACGGCCGATACGTTTCAGTGGCTGGGGGGAAACTCACCACGTATCGAGTAATGGCGAAAAAGGTTGTGGATCGAGCCATGCACATTCTCAAAGCAGACGGGCGTGAGGTCTCCGGCAAATGCCCGACGTGCAAGCGTCCCCTTCCCGGCTCCGAAGGGCTCGAGAGCCTCCAGAGGGAAGCAGAGAGCCTGGTTCAGCAGTTCTCAAGCCTGCCCAGCGACTGGTTGCGATACCTTGCCGGCAAGTATGGAGTCCGAGGTCGGGACATCGCCCGTCTGGCCCAGGCCGACATCGCGCTGGGAGATCCGTTGCCGGGGTGCACATGGGTTCGCAGAGCCGAGCTTGAATATTCGATTGAAGAGGAACTGGTAACCTGCGTGGACGACTTCTTGATTCGAAGAACCTACATCCACTTTCGAACAGAAGACCAGGGGAGCCAGGCTGCGAAGGCGGTGGCGGAGGCTTTGGTGCGCCACAAAGTGTGCACCTCAGAGGAGGCTCAAAGCCAGGTGGAGGCGTATCGAAACGGGTTGGAACGCTGGAAAGCCGACATCCGTCAGTGACCTGCGAGTCCTAACTCCTCCGCTCCTTCCTTCATGGCCGACAACGCCAGCGTCACAAAATCAGGCAACGGGAAACCGATCTTCTCACAAAGAAGGATCCGCTCTCGACTGACGTTGGCAGCAAACCGCTTCTCCTTCATTCTCTTGGTAATCGACTTTACCTTCACGTCGGCCACGTTCTTCGATGGATAGACCAGGGCTGTTGCTACCACAAGGCCCGTGATGGTCTCTGCTGCAGAGAGGGCATAGTCCAGCCTGGTTTCCATGGGTTCCCCCAATTCATCGTTGTGGCGACGAACTGCGTTTACCCCCTCGGCAGGAAACCCCAACTTCTCAAGGAGCTGCGAGCCCACCAGGGCGTGGCGACTCATGTCGTCTTGAACCTCTTCCAAGTCAATATCGTGGAACAGCCCGGCCAAGCCCCAAAGGGTCTCATCTTCGCCAAAGTGACGTGCCAGAGCCCGCATGATGAACTCTGAGGCCACACAGTGCTTCACGAGATTGTCCGCCTTGATGTGTTCTTTCAGAAGTAGTAGCGCTTCGCTGCGCTCGGGTAGCCACATGCCAAACCTCCTCAGGCAAGATTGAACCTGAAGGAAAAGCTAGCACGGCCGAAGGGAAAAGAGAAGGCAGACGGCGAAGTCCCCAATTTTGTTCAAAATGCGAGCTAAAGCAAACCGGGGCCAAAGCGTAATCTCCCCCTGCGCAACCAAGCGCTTGAATCGGAGAATCGTCATGAGACGCAACTATATATCCGCTATGTCCGCCCTCCTCGCCGCAACAATCGTCTTTACAGCCCTACCCGCCCGTGCCGACCACAACTCGTGGGTCACCATGGGAGTGGGCTCCTCGGTGGGAATGGCCCGAATGTCTGGAAGCGACGGTGTCACTGCCAACACCGTCATGTCCGAGATGAACCTGAGACTCCGCTTCCTGAAGCTCCTCGCCTTCGATTTCAATTACAACGTCGCCGGAGAGAAGAATGTCGGGTACGGTGAGACCTTCGCCAGCAACTACCGCCTCTCCGCTCTCCTCTACATCGTTCCCACGTCGGTTGTTTCCCTCTACCTCTCAGCAGGTGCCGGCGGCTCCACCATGGGTGACGTGTTCAACAGCAACCTGGCGGACAAGTCATTCCACGGTGGCGCTGGGCTGGAAGTTTACCTGGGCGGACACTTCGCCATCAACGCCGAGTTCCTCATGGTGGTTCCCGAAGTCTCCAAAATAGTGGTCTCGCAACACCCCCTGAGAGTCGACGCCACAGGAGACGTGAACTGGAGCAAGGCCGCTTCCCCCGACCCCACAGACTACATCTCAGGAAGCAACTTCCAAGCCTCCCTCGGCCTGAAGTACTACTTCTAACAACACCATCCAATCAACTGTTTTTATTGAGAACACTCAGGTGTATTTCCTGCAAGCACCCTACCCTTTCAGCCCTTCCTTTCTTCGGATGAATCGTTTGCGAAGCTTCCAGACGAGGAGGAGGGCGAGGAACACACCGACGGCAATCCAGGTGGCGTGATTGAGGCGTCCCATCCACTCCACGATGTCCTGAAAATGCGTTCCCAGCATGTACCCCAAAACGATCCAGGCGGGGACGGTGATGAGGGCCGCGGCGCTATCGAAGAGCAAGAACGTCTTGAGGGGCATTCGAACCATGCCTGCCATGAAGAAAGTCACAAATCGAATTCCGGCAACCATCCGGCCGAAGAAGACGGTCCAGTTCCCATACTTGTCAAACCAGTGGTCAAGTTTGGCCATCCGTTTGCGAGTCAGTGCCCACTTGAATGGTGGCACTCCGACCAGAGAGCGCCCGTATCGCTTTCCCAATTTGTAGGCGATGACGTCCCCCAACAGGATGGAACTGTAGGAAACCAGAGCGACAAACACCACCGCGTTGGCAAATCCCCCAAAATAGGCCTGCACCGAGGTGGTACCCAGGAGGATTCCGGAGAACGTCAGCGGGATGTCTTCGGGGAGGGGAAGGCCACAGCCTGCCAGGAACAGGAGGACGAAGACACCACCGTACGCAACCAGTGGGTTGATCCCTTCAAGGGCCATCCACCACTGCTGCAAAGTGTCTGATGTGACAAGCGTTGCCAAATGGAACATTGGGGCTCCCATCGGCCACCGGGCCGAGTTGTGGCCGATTCTAGCTCTCCGGCCCTCAAAGCACAAGACTCTCAAAGACAAACAGTTCCGATTCGTCGGGGTTGATTGACACTCCGCCCCAATATTGCTAT
>CALFHQ010000642.1 GCA_937876385.1 uncultured Pseudomonadota bacterium | reverse complement strand
AGGAAGTGCTCCGGGCTGGCACCTGGTTGGAATTCGCCCGACCCCTCCCCGTGAATTTCCCCTTTCGTTGGCCCTCGTAACCCAGGGAGACTCCCTCGTGCTGCTTCCCACAGACGGCAGCAAAGAAGGTGATGAGGGGGAGTGTGTGGCCAGTCGAGGAGTCGTGGCAGACCTCGCCGGGGATGCCGATTTCTTAGAAGTGAAGGGGTGGGTGGTTCGTCGATTGCCGCGGGAGAACGGACAGGCCGCAGTGCGCAGCGCACAGTAACGCAAGAAACGGCTTCTCCACTGGTCCGAATTGCAGCCCAAACAGGGTCAGTCCGGGGGCCACTTGATCTCCAGGGTCCCGTTCTTGATAAAGCCGGTGATGTAGTCGTAGTAAATTTGTCGTACCTGGGGAGCCAGACCACCGCTGCCCATGAAGGTGGCGTGACCGCCTTCCATCTGAATGGTTCCCCACTGCGCATCTGCCGGTGTGATCTTTGGCATGAACTCCCAGCAGTTGATGCACGGTTCCAGAAGGCTGGAACCCAATCCCATGCCCAGCGCGTAGCCACACTCCGGATACACCGTCTCATCTTCCGTGGAGATGACAAGGAGGTAGGGGATTGGGGTAGAGTCTTCGGGCACTTCGGACATCAAATACCGAGCGAAAACGGCCGGGTCCATGGCACTCAAGACTTGCCCTCCGGCCGCCTTAAAGCCGACGAGAACGTTCCCGGGAGCGAGGTCGTAGAGTCCCCCTGATTTCAGGAACCCTTCGATGATGTACTGGATGTTGCCCCCACCGTTGACCAGCCCGGCAATGGCCGGTTCTCGGTACAACGCCGCGGTCATGGTGGACTCCATGGCTCCCAGAGAGTGTCCCGTAAATGCAAACCGGGAGAAGTCAAAATCGGGGGTTCCTTCCAGAACGAAGTCCTCATCAACATTCATCGCCTTCAAGGTGCGGACGAACTGGTAGTACTCCAGGGCGGCCTGCCGGAAGTTGTCCCGGGTCTCCAGGAGGTAGTCGATCTTGATGAATTTGAAGCCCCCTCCTGCTCCGTGCTCGTGATGCAGGAAGGCAAAGCAGGCGCTGGCCATTCCCTGAGATGCGTAGTATCGACCCCAACTCAGCATGCTCTCTTTGGACGAATCGAGTCCGTGCTGCACCGCCAGAATGGGAACGGTGCCCTCTTCGGCAGCGGCTGGGATCATGAGCCAGAAGGGTCTCCAGTAGGTTCCGGTGGGAGCGATGTCTCCGTTGCTGTCGGGAACGATGATTCCCTCTTCGTTGCGGAAGTTCACCACCTGGAACTCCCCTTCCACAATCCACTTCACGTTGGTGTCGCTGTCGGGAACCCCGCTATATTCAGCGGGGGTCCAGATGTTCGGTGTACCGTCCCCGTCAGGGTCCAGGTTCCAAACAGTATCGGCTTGGTCCAGATGGTCTCTGGCCCGGAAGAGATCTTCCTCCATGGGTCCCACGTCAAAGGTCCAGGCGGCCGCAATCTCCTCGGTGTCCATCCCGGCTTTGGCGAGGGCATCCTGGATCTCAGCGGCCTCAACAGCCAACCGTTCCCGCATCCACGTGGGTCCAAAGGGCTCTCGAAGGCCCAGAAGCACTTCGGAGAGGGGGAAGGGCTCGAAGCTGTTCCCTTCGGCGTCCTCAAGGGACTTCTTGACCACAGCCAGGTAGCGGGATTTCTCACGAAGGGGAACTCGAGGGAGCAACTGGATCACTCGAAAAACCACTTCGCCGCTCTGGTTCTTGTAGGTCTCGTAGGTGAGGTCCAAGATGGCTGCTTCGATGCCGGCGTCGTCAATTCGGACAACCTGGATGGGGGAGCCAGGGCGTGTGTCCACCGGGAGGGTATCGAGATTCATATCGGTGCTCACGGGGATCATCAAGAACCCCAGAGAGCCGAAGCCGTCAAGCTTCTCCATGTCTCCCCGGTAGGTTTCAAAGAAATCGAAGAAGCCGGCGAGAAGCCGGCACCGGGCCGAGGGAAGGTCGAAGTTCATGCGAACGCCGGTTCGGCTGGTGGGATCCTCCACAAGATACCAGTTCCAGGGGAAGGGAGTCAGTGGATCTGTGTTCTCCAACTCCATGACCACTCCAACGGTATCTCCTGCATCGGGGAAGGGGACCAGAGTGTCGATTTGGACATCCTCGGCGGGAAGGTCTCCGTCGGGGGCGTCAGGAAGGATCTCCAAACCTCCGTCGGGCAAGGCAGTTTCGTCTTCAAGGAGATCAAGAGGGGGCCCATCGGACTCCCCATCCGGTTGTGCGACGTCCCAAAGAACGTCTCCAGCGACATCCACCAGGATGTCTTCGTCTGCTTTCGCATCAGACGTCGATGAAGTGGATGAACAAGAGAGAGACAGGAGAAGGGAACAAGCAACGGGGAACACGAGCCAACTACGATTCATCGACTTCCTCCAGTTTGTGACCTGTCTTGTGTCAGACCCCGAGGGTGGCCTGGGCGACACCCTCCAAATACCCCAACATTTCCTTCACAACGGCTTCGTCTCTGGCTTCCACCATGAGACGCAGCACCGCTTCCGTGCCGCTGTAGCGAACCACGGTCCGCCCTTCATCACCCAACCGCTCGTCGGCGTAGGCGATGGCCTTCTTCATCTCGGGAACCTCGTCCAAAGGCAGCTTCTCCCGCACCGCAACTTTGGTCCCTTTCTGCGGGAAGCGTTCGAAATCAGCTGTAATCTCCGAGAGAGGGCGCCCCACGGTCAACATGTGAGCCAGAACCTGGAGAGAGGCGATGATCCCATCCCCGGTGGTGGTGTGGTCGAGGAAGATGAGGTGCCCCGACTGCTCCCCTCCAAAGTTGTATCCCCCCTCTCTCATCATTTCGAGGACGTACCGGTCGCCCACGGCGCTGCGCAGGAGTGTTCCGCCGTTCTTCTTCATGAAGAGGTCAAGCCCCATGTTGCTCATGATGGTGG
>CALFHQ010000641.1 GCA_937876385.1 uncultured Pseudomonadota bacterium | reverse complement strand
CAAACCCGTGGGTCAAGACGCTCAGATAGGGTGCACGGTCACGAGTCAACACCGACTCAAGCAACGTCGACTGGAACCAGCCACGGTGCTGGTCGCTTCCCTCGAGGTAGAGGTCCACAATGGTGTCTTCGCCGTACATGTTCTCCATCACGGCAGCGTAGCTGACCCCCGATTCAAACCAGACATCGACGATGTCCGTTTCCTGCTCGAATTCGGTTCCGGAGCATTTGGGGCACTTCGTCCCTTCGGGAAGCAACTCAGACGCCTTGCGGGTGTACCAGACATCCGCTCCGTCCTTTTCAAAAATATCAGCCACATGGTTGATGATGTCCTGTTCAACCAACGGATGGCCACAATCATTGCAGTAGAAGGCCACAATGGGCAATCCCCAGATTCGCTGCCGAGAGAGGCACCAGTCGGGGCGTGTCTCCACCATGGACTGAATACGCTGCTCTCCTCTGGCCGGAATCCACTGCACCTTGGGAATCACTTCCAAAGCGCGCTCTCGAAGGCCCGTCTTCTCCATGGAGATGAACCACTGGCTCGTAGCTCGAAACACGATGGGATTCTTGCACCGCTCGCAGATGGGATACGAGTGCATGTAGCCCCTGCGATGAACCAACACACCCTTCTCCTCCAACATCGCCACAATCTTCGGGTCCGTGTCGAACACAAACTCTCCGGCGTGGAGGGGGAGTTCATCGGTGAAACAACCTCTATCGTCCACCGGAGCGTAAATGTCGAGGCCGTACTCAAGCCCCGCTTCATAGTCGTCAACACCGTGACCGGGGGCCGTGTGAACACACCCGGTACCGGATTCCGTGGTCACGAATTCTCCATTGATGATGAGAGAATCTCGCTCGATGAAGGGATGTCGAGCCGTCGTCTTGTCCAACTGAGAACCCTTGACTCGAGCCACTTCGACAGGCTGCGAGAGGCCGCAATCCTTGACGAATGCTTCCACCATCTTTGTGGCAACCACCATCACCTCATCGCCAAAATCAAAGGCGCTGTATTCCAACTCGGGGTGCAACGTAATGGCGAGGTTGGCAGGCAAGGTCCACGGAGTCGTGGTCCAGATGACGATGGAAACCGGCTTGTCCCGGACAAGGCCGTCAAACTTCGCCAGGGCGTCGTCGTTGAGGGCAAATCGAACCCAGATGGACGGAGACTCGAGGTCCTTGTACTCCACTTCCGCCTCGGCCAGCGCTGTGACGTGGTGTGCACACCAGTATACCGGCTTCTTCCTCTTGTACAGGGCTCCGGCGCCCACGACCTTCCCGAACTCTCGGGCGATAGTGGCTTCGTAGGAATGCAGCAGGGTCAGGTACGGATTGTCCCAGTCCGCCAGAACCCCCAATCGCTTGAACTCCTGGCGCTGAATATCGACGAAGCGGTGGGCGTATGCCTTGCACTTCTCCCGAAACTCCGCCTTGGTGAATTCGTCTTTGCTTTTGCCTTCTTCCCGCTCCACGTTGTTCTCGATGGGGAGACCGTGGCAATCCCAGCCGGGACGGTATTCGCACTGGAAACCGTTCATGTTACGGTACTTCATCACAAAATCTTTGAGGATCTTGTTGAGCACCGTGCCCGAGTGGATGTGTCCGTTGGCGTACGGAGGACCATCATGAAGAATGAACCGCGGCTTGGTGCCGTTTTGCTCAATGATCTTCTCGTATACCTTAGAAGATTCCCACTCCGCAATTCGTTGCGGCTCCTGGACAGGAAGATTGCCACGCATGGGGAACCGGGTCTTCGGAAGATTAAGCGTCTTTTTGTAATTCACCTTCATCCCTCTTTACTTCTGCAGGAGTCCACGAAACAGACAGCCCAGGTGCAACAAAGTCCAATGTGAGCCCACACCTTCGGCCGAAAAAGGGTAACGGCAAGACCGTTATTTGTAAAGGACTGTTCGATTTCAGTGGGGTGCTTTGTTCACCGCCGGAGGCCAACCTCGCTTCCCCTCAGCTCTTTGGAAGGCTCACAGATTGATTTCTTCCGTGGGGTCGTCCTCATCCCCGTCCTCGTCATCCAGGTCGGGCTCTGTCCACAACGGGATGCGTACCTCGAACGTGGTTCCCTTTCCGACCTCGCTGCGGACATCGATAACACCGTCGTGACGCTCAATAATCCCATACGTCACCGAAAGTCCCAGCCCCGTCCCCTCGCCCGGCGCTTTGGTCGTGAAGAAGGGCTCGAAAATCCGCTTCAAGTTCTCTCGAGAGATCCCCTCCCCGGTGTCGGTCACTCGGGCGAATGCCATTACCGGACCGGCCTTCCCCGTCTCAAGGGTCAACACTCCCGTCGCATCCATGGCCTGGGAGGCGTTGTGAATGAGGTTGATGAAGACCTGGAGCAACTCGTTGCTGTTGGCCCGAACCTGAGGGCTCTCGTCGGCCAGGGTCTTTACCACCTTCAGGTTCTTGATGGCCCGTTGGGTGGACACAAGGAAATGTGCAGATTCGATGGTTTCGTTGAGGCTCACCTGGTGAGTTCCCTGGTCCAAAGAGGGTCGGGAAAACTCCAGCAAGTTCGAGATGATCTTCTTGCAACGCTCGGCCGCCTTGCCGATCTCGTCTAAGTTGTCCACCAACTCCTCGTCGCCGCTCTGCTGGGCCGGAAGTCGGCTCAACTGAGTGAAGGACAAGATGACCCCGATGGGGTTGTTCAGTTCATGGGCCACTCCACCGGCGAGCTGGCCGATACCAGCCATCTTCTCTGCCTGGGTCACCTGCTTGAGGAGCTTCTTCTCTTCAGTGACGTCCTTGTAGTAGCAGATGCGCTTGAAATCCCCCGGGGTGCTCTCCATCCCATAGACAGACAGACGAAAGGTCTTCTGCCCGTCCTGGCTGGTGACCTCCGCTTCCAAACCTCCGCTGTCTGTGGAGGCCCCCTTCGAACGCAACGGACACGTCTCACACGGTTCGTCTCGCTGGAACAATGCCTTGTAGCAGCGGGCCCCTGGCATATGCCGAATGTCCATGAACGCTGCCCGAGCGGCCGCCAGATTCCCTCGGTTGATGGTGAACTCGTCGTCGATAATGGTCAGCGGGTCGATGATGGCATCAAAGGTCTTTTCCCACTCCTGCTTGGCCTTCTCAATCTGTCTGGTTCGGTGGTCGACCAGGGTCTCCAGGTGATGGGTCATGGTCTCCAGTTCAACGTTCTTCTTCTGGAGCAAGACCGAAACTTCCGCTTGTTTGAGCCCTTGCAGGTACTTGCGACGGGCACCTTCGATGACCAGCGGAATTTGACTGCTGTACGTGGTTTCGGTGAAGAAGTACTGGGCAGCACCCCGGTTGATCACCTCTTCGACGTCAATTCCTTCGTCTTCCTTGGAAATGGCCAACACTCGCTGCACGTCGGGCATCACTTTCGCCAACTCCGTGAGAAACAAGGTGCCGTCGAAGTCCCCGAAACGGGCGGGGCAAACCACCACCGACGGTCTCATCTCTTCACACTGTCCAATCCCCTCCATGCCGAATTCTCGACTCACCAGCGGAATGCTCAGATTCTCCAGCGCAGCACTCACTCTGGCCACCACCAGCTCACCCGGATTCACCAGCAAAACGGGATGTTCCATCTATCCTCTCCCCCAGTTGTATCGAGAAAATTGCGTCGACGTCTGCTTATCCAGAAGGCCCTTCAGTCCTTGGACGGCGGATTCACCATCCAATCCTTGAACTCCTCTTCGTACTCGGCGAGGGCCTTTTCCACATCGTCGTCGATGACAACCATGCCGTCCCCCCGACGTTCCAACCCAGTGATCCCAGGCTGATCCTTCTCCAGTCGGCTGAGCACCGCCCGATGCTTGTGAACCAACTGCAACAAGCGCCGGTTCTCTGCTTCCATCTCATGGGCCCGCAACCCCATCCGCACCGCCAGCAACACGTCGTTGTTGTCCCACGGTTTGGTCAAGAAACGGTAAATGGCGCCCTCGTTGATGGCTTGCATGGCCATATCCAGATCCGCATGCCCGGTGAGGATGATTCGAATCACATCCTCTCGCACCAGCCGAATCTTTCGAAGGAGGTCAATGCCCAACATCCCGGGCATCATGTGATCCGAAATCACCAGATGAACCGGCTCCCGTTTCACAATCTCCAGCGCTTCCTTAGGATCACCGGTATCC
>CALFHQ010000640.1 GCA_937876385.1 uncultured Pseudomonadota bacterium | reverse complement strand
GGGGTTTTCCTCTACGCCGCAAACTTTGTAAGGCAGACCGTCGCCGTCGAGGCACGTTGCCAAAGCCCCTGCCGGGGGTTCTGGGCAGTCGGCGGGGGTGAAGCAGCATCCTTCTTTTGTGGGGTCTGCCGACACAGAGCAGATTCCCGTTGGATCCCCGTCGACGATGTTGCAGTTGGCCACCAGGCAGTCGTCTTGAGGGTCGCATTCTTCGTCGGTGAGACAGCAGTCGGGGTCGGTTTTGAGGTAGCGACAGGTGCCGTTAGCGCAGCGAGCTTCTCGGCAGGGGAGGGTTGGGAGGCACTGGTCGTCGGTGGTGCAAACGTTGGCAGCGAAGCGGGCGGATTCTAGATCATCGGCTTGAGGCAACTGGGAATCCTGGGGTTGGCAGGCGGGTTGAAGTCCCGTCAGCGCCAGCAGAATCACCCAAAGTATTGGAGTCTTGAGGAGTGTACCGCACGAACCCGTCATCGCTTTCCCCAGATTGCATTTCGGCGAGACCGGTCTGGCGTCTCTAAACGGAAGTGCGCAGCCAGCGTTCTACGTTGTGGCATTCCACGCCCCAGGCCTGATCATCGAGCCTCAAATTCAAGAACTCATGATACAGGTTGGCCATGGTTTCTTCAAGGGTAGCCATGAGGTCGAAGCGCTCCATCACGGTTTCGAGATCCGTGTCTCCCAGCACCGCTGGAACCTTCACGCCCGAGAACAGGAATTTGGGGCCGTTGAAGGCGAAATCCCATCGTCGTTCCTGGAACGTGATGGACATTTTGGCCTCTTCAATCTGCTTGCCCTTGAGGAGTGCGGTGAGGGATTCTCGGCTCTCTGCCGGTGCCTCTCCCTTGAGGATGTTGATCTCTCCGCCTGCGAAGGGGGAGACGAGGGTGATCTTGTCTTCAAACCACAACTCGACTTGTCCCGCTTCCGTTTCAAAGATTCCTTCCTGGATGACGCTCCGGAAGAGCATCCAGGTGAGGAACTCGCTACCCAACTGTCGGGTTGCTTCTATTTTCTTTCCCAAGTCCATGGTGTCCTCCGTTGAATCAGTCGATTTCAGCCACGAATCGGGCTTCTTCCAGTTCCAGCAAGTCTTCCACCTTGTCGGTGCCAAGCTTTCGCTGGGCAACGGTGAATGGAGCTTCCGGGAGGAGTCCGAACCCGAAGGTTTCGTGGAAGGTGTCGAGGAAGTTCTCGACGGCCCCTTTGGATTTGCCGAAGAACCACACTTTGCCCGTGGTGGTGTTGTAGACCATCTCGAACAGCTTGATGGTGGGGACCATCTTCTTGACCCAGGCGGAGTGCATGTCTTCCTTGAGGGCTTCGGTATCCCGCTTGGAAGGCTTCTGTCCGCCGGCTTCCTCGGTGAGCTCCTTGATTCGTTTGTTGAGGTGGAGCTTCAACTGGCTGGCTGGAACCGAGATGCTGTCAATTCGGAAGGTCAGCCCGACCAAGTCTTCCCCGTAGAAGATTCGAGTCTTCTCGAATTCATCGGAGAAAGGGTCGCTCATGAGGACCCAACCGAATTTCTGCTCGATTCCCGATGCAGGATCCAGATCCTGGAAGCGGTACCGGGTAATGGAATCGACAATCTTGTCCCAGTTGTCCACTTTCCCGGTGGTATGAAAGGTCAAAGGGGACATTCGTCCGTTTAGTGCGCCCATGAAAAACCTCCACTTGATAGATGTGACGCCGCCATGCCGGCGTGTCATCAGGGCGGTTCGGTCCGACCTGGGGACCGAACAGCCGTTGCATGTTCGCTCATTGTGGAAGGAAGTGCAAATCAAAAACCTATGGGCTTGACCGTGCAATCCTCTGTGAGCTATAATCCTATGGCTATCATTGTTCCTTCGTTGAGGAGGTCGCACCGTGGGGAAATTCAGAGTCGGTGATTTGGTTGTCTATCCGGCGCAGGGGGTGACGGAGATCACCGCCATTGAGACCCGCGATATCGACCAGGTCCAACACATCTTCTATGTCTTGCGGGTCAAAGGCACCGCCAAGAAAATCCTGGTCCCTATCGGTAAAGAAGACCATGTCGGTTTGCGCCACGTGATGTCCGATGACGACGTCAAGCAGGTCTTTGACGTCCTCGCTGAGCGTGACCTTGAGTTCGAGCAGGAGACGTGGAATCGTCGTTCCCGGCGGTACATGGACAAGATTGGAAGCGGCGATCCGATTCAACTGTCCGAAGTGGTTCGAGACTTCTCGGTGCTCAAAGGGGTGAAGATCCTCTCTTTTGGGGAAAGAAAGATGTTGGAGATGGCTCGCAATCTGATGATCCAGGAGCTGGGCATTGTCCTCGGACTGGACGATCCAGCGGTGGAACAGAAGCTCGACGAAGCGTTCGGCGATATCGATGCGCTTTCAAACGACTAACCAAGGACATCTCAGCCATCGATCATCCCCGCATTCTTCGTCAGCCGACGAATGCCGTGCTCGACGTACCGGAAAGTACGCCTGCGCCGTCATTTGCGCCGGCTTCCTTGCCTTCGGGGCGCTCGACGGCCGAGGGTAACTGAATGTTTGTGTAAGGTAATTCCAGATGAAAGCTGTGTTGCAGAGAGTGACCTCCGCTCGGGTTCGTGTGGATGGGTCTGTTGTGGGTGAGATTGGTCGGGGCATTCTGGTTCTCCTGGGTGCCACCCATGATGATGGAACCGAAGACGTTGTCAGACTGGTGGACAAGACGCTGGGCCTTCGGATCTTCGAAGATGACCAAGGGAAAATGAACCTCTCCGTGCAGGATGTGGGCGGGTCCCTCCTCGTGGTGAGCCAGTTTACCCTTCTTGCGGACACCACAAAGGGCAAGCGTCCGTCGTTTCAGCAGGCCATGGAGCCCGGTCGTGCCAATGAGTTGGTGGAAGAATTCGTTGCGGCTGTGAAAGGGGAGGGCGTCCCCGTCGCAACGGGAAAATTCGGGGCGGACATGGATGTGGAGTTGCTGAATCAAGGACCTGTGACCATCATCCTTGATTCCAGAGAGCGCAGAGCCCGGCGGTAATTCGGGAAGTTCAAGGCGAGGTCATCCAATCAATCGACCGTTCCCAACGCCTCGTCTTGAATGGCAAACAGGCGCCCTCTGGCACCGTGAGCCAGTTCGTACATGGCGTCGAATTGTGCCCTGGCAAAGGGGCTCTTTTCCCCCGTTCCCTGGATTTCAACGATTCCTTCGGCTCCTGCCAGGACGAAGTTTGCATCCACCTGGGCGGAGCTGTCCTCGGGGTAGTCCAGATCCAGCAAGGCCTCTCCGTCACAGATACCCACAGACACAGCGCACACCTGGGGTCCCAAGGCTTCGGCCGGAATGGCACCACTTGCAACGAGCTTGTCTAGGGCCAGGCGCAGGGCGATCCATCCCCCCGTCACCGAGGCGGTTCGAGTGCCCCCGTCGGCTTCGAGTACTTCACAGTCGATGACGATCTGTCGCTCCCCCAGCTTCTCCAGGTCCACCGCTTGCCGCAACGATCGTCCGATGAGGCGCTGGATCTCCTGGGTTCGGCCGGAGATCCGTCCATTTCTTCCTTCCCGTCCCTTGCGAGGGGCGGTCGCTGCCGGAAGCATGTTGTATTCTGCAGTGAGCCAGCCGCGGCCGGTGTTTCGAAGGAAGTGAGGAACCCGGTCTTCCACTGATGCGGTACACAGGACGGAGGTTTGTCCCCAGCGAATGAGGGCGTGAGGAACTTCCGAGGAGAGAAAATCGGTTGAGACAGTGATTGTTCGCAGGGAATCGGGGGTTCTTCCGTCGGCTCGCATGGTTCCTCCAGGGTAGTTGTTTCGCATCACGCTGAGAGTTATCCAACATCCCCGGATTTCCGTCAACCCTATCCCGCCAAAGCTGGATGGTCCCCTGCTGGACGGGAGGGGGCCAGAAAGTCATAACCCTCCGTCCCCGCTGACGCGCCCTCCGTCCCCGATG
>CALFHQ010000639.1 GCA_937876385.1 uncultured Pseudomonadota bacterium | reverse complement strand
CGACCAGTCCTTCCAGGTTGGGGAAGCGAAGGTCACTTGTTTGCACCGAGCGCAATTGAGAGTGGACGGCGATGGCAACGTTCGACGCTGCGTCCTGGCAGAGAACACCACCATCGGGAGCTTCTCCCTGACGGGTTTCAGTGAAGCCAGCTTCGAAGGGGGGCAACTGCGCCGCGGAACGCTTCTGGAAGAAGCGACCTTCCCCGAGGGGAGTTGCGAGGCGGGAGCCATCGTCCAGTTTGATGTTGCAAACGGCGGGTTGACCCGATGCACCCTCTCCAAACCGTTGGAGAAAGAAGGAATTTGGATTCCTTCCGGTGCTGTGGTCGAGTTTGAAGAGGTCGCACTCTTAGACGAAGTGAAGCTGCCCAAAGACGCTGTGATGAAGGTTGGTGAAGAGTCCTTCACGGGGCCTGGCTCGGCGGATTTCCGCAAGGGTGCCTTTAACACGTGGTCGCCATCCAATTGAACCCCTCTCCTGTGTGCTGCGCGCTGCATTCTGCCTGCTCTGTCATTGTGCCAGCCCCAACTCCACTGCCTGTCTGACAAACCCTTCTACGGTGGATTCCGGGATGCCGGCCAGTTTGGAAGCGGTGGCTATGTCGACCCTTTCATGCAGCATTTTGACCACGAACAAGAGGTCTTCTCTGGCCTCGATGCTGACGATGTTGTAGGCCCTCGGGTGCCGAAACAGGAAGACGGTTTCTGCTGACGGCTCTTCGGGAAGGGGTGGGCTGGGTTCTCCGGAGTTCATGGCAACTCGCCACTGGTTCAGGAAGGCATGGGCGGGCCAGTCCAGTTGCAAGATGACAAGGGTCGGATTCAGCGTTGTGCCGGCCGTTTCGTCGGTGTCCTCGTCGGGGGCCGCATAGACTTCCCATTCTCGCCACTCCAACTCTGCCAGATCCAGGATGAACCCGCTGACTTTGTGGGGGTCCCGGTTGTGTCTTTCGAGCAGAAAATCTCGGAAATGTCCACCGTTGGCGTTGAGTTCGTAGTGGTGAGATGGGTATTCCTTGAAGTAATCGTCGACAAGCTCCCTCCAGAGGGACGGTTCCAGGAGAGCGGGCAGGCTCGTGTAAATCTTCTCCAAGACGTTGGTCAGGTGTTGCTTCACCAGGGTTTGATAGAGCTCTATGCGTTCCACCGGGACGTCGAGAATGGGGGCCACTTCGATGGGTGCCATTTCCCCCCGCAAGAGCTTGTGCATGGTCTCCATGGTGTCTCCCATGGAAGGTTTGGGGGAATTCATGAGGCCACCTCCACAATGAAGCTGTCCCCCAGCGCTTCAGAAGCCGCCTTCCGGACGAGTTGGTTTTCCTTCAAGAGGACTTCGAGGCTGGGAATGGCGTTGTCCCATTCCAAGAGGGTCCATACCTTGGCCACTTCCGTAAGGGCGTGCTTGTACAGCTTGAAGACCTCTGGATGAATGTGGGAGCCGTGGGAATCCACCAGGAAAGAGCGGCTGTCGTCGTGGCCGGCCATGTGGTACTGGCGAATTCGATTGGCGGGGACCTGCCCTAAGAATTCGTAGGGGTCGTAGCCGTGGTTGGTTGCGTTGACAAAGACGTTGTTGATGTCGAGGAGCAGCCCGCAATCTGCCCTCTCCACTACTTCGGTGAGGAATTCAGCCTCGCTCATCTCCTTTCCTGGCATCTCAATGTAGTAGCTGGGGTTTTCCAAGAGGAACGGTCGGTTCACCACCTTCTTCACCTGTTGAATTCGTGCCACCACGTGCTCCACGGCTTCCTCTGAGAAGGGGAGGGGGAGGAGGTCGTGGTATTCGACTCCCCAGTGCGAGGAGTAGCTCAAGTGGTCCGAGAACCAGGGTGGGTCCACCAGATCGGCCAGGGCTTTGAGTTTTTCCAGGTAGTCTTCCTTCAACGGATCCAATCCACCGATGGAGAGGCTGACGCCGTGCAAGATTAGAGGGAAGCGCTCTTTGGCGGCCTTGACCACTTCCCGGGGGCGTCCACCGAAGTTCATGAAGTTCTCGCTGATGATTTCCAGGAAGTCCACTCCGGGCCACGGATTGAGGAGGTCGTCGAAGTGGGGTCGGCGCAGACCGATACCGAATGCGAGGGTGGGTGCCGGTGCCGTATCGAGGAATGAGGTTTTGTCTGTTGGATTCATGTTGGCTCCTTTCATTTCGTTCACATGGCATTGGTCGTGGGACAACCGCATTCCTTACAAGGGTGTGAACCG
>CALFHQ010000638.1 GCA_937876385.1 uncultured Pseudomonadota bacterium | reverse complement strand
CGCACGGGGATCTTTTCGAGGTAGCGCTTGAGTTTGGTGTCAGCCTGGCTGCGTCTGCTGGACTCGATGATGCGCCTGACGGTATCTTTTTCTTCCTCGAAGGAGCCCACGTTGGGGTCTTTGCGGCCGAGGACTTCGACGAGGTGGAGTCCTTCGGAGGTCTGGATCGGGCCGATGACGCCTCCAACTGGGAGGTCTTTGCATGCGGTGAAGAGATCGGCAGGTCGACTGTCCTTTCCTGCCCAGACCCGTTTTCCACCCTGTTTGGCATAGGCGTCCTGGGAGTATTCCTTTGCAAGTTCGGCAAAGGGTGTCCCGGTTTCGAGGTCGGCTTTGATTCGCCCCAACTTTGCTTCGAGTTCCTGGCGAATTTCGGGGACGGTTCCGGCGGGCATATTGAGGGTGATTGTGGCCAACTGGATTCGAAGCCCTTTCCCTTTGCGTTGCGGTGCGTAGCGTGTGTCGTAGTAGCTTCGAAGTTCCTCGTCTGCGACGGTGGTAGGGAACAGTTTCTGTCTCAGCTTGGTTCTCAGGAGAACGGCCCGGATTTTTGCTCGATATGCCTCGGGGGTGGAACAGACGCTCTCCTGGTGGGCGGCGAAGGCTTCCGCCGAGCCATATTGCTGGATCTGCTGATCGAGGTAGGCTTGCACCTCTTCGGGGGTGACGGTGACGTCCTGGTTGGCGGCTTCCACTTCGACCTTCGCTTCCTCTATGAGTAGTTCGAGGGTTCGTGCGAGGGATTTCTGGCTCACCTGACCTCGTTCCCCGGTGCGTTCGAAGTGACGCTGCTCGAGTTCGCTCATGGGAATCGCTCGATCTTTCACCTGTGCTGCAAGTCGGGCCTCCGGCTGCCCTGGGGCAGATTCCCGGATCGGATCGTTTTGTGGCTGATTGGTTCCAACTGTTGGCGCTTCATTTTCCGGCTTTGTGCGTTCGGCCGGCACCTTGTTTGCTGCCTTGGGCGAGGTCTTGTCCTGGCTTTTCTTGCACCCGGAGGGGAGAGCCAGGAAGAGCCCGATGGTGGTCAAGATGAGGGCTCTACTCAGGTGGATTGAACGTCGTATCTGCATGATATTCCTCCTGCTTGGCCCTTTAGCATTGCGTCTATGGAAAGTCAACTCAAGGGAAGGTGTTATGTCCCCTACAAAACGGTTCCAGAAGTCTTATTGTTGAACCCACTACAATGGCCTTGCGGTTGCCAAAAAGTGCTTCGCAGGCCTCTGGCGCTGTGTTATAAAGGAAGCCGGTTTAAGGCACTGCTGCTGCGTCACAAGAATACAGAAGTCTAGAGGGAAATTCGATGGCATTGGACGAACTGAGAACCGCTCTTGAGAGCAACCCCAACGACACTCGCACATTCCAAACTCACCTCGAACCAATCCTTCAGGAAGGGTCAACTGACCAGTTCGACGAGTTTCTGGAGACAGTCCTTGCTGCGGTAAGCGACGAGACGTCCCTGACGAACCTCATGCGGGCGGCTGATTTGAAGGCCAAGTCTGTCGAGGGTGAGTTGCGGGAGCATGTCTCTTACAAGGTGGGCAAGGTCTTCCTCGACTTCATTGGTAACGAGGACATGGCGGAGATGTATTTCCGGCGTCTCTCTCCGGAATCGTCCTATGCGGCGGAGCTCCACGACTTCTATGTCGGGTTCTACACCCGCAAGCAGAACTGGCGAAAGTTGGAGCAGCACTTCCAGACCCGAGCCGAATTGGAAGGCGTCGAGAACGCCGACATCGAAGCCAAACGACGTACCGCTCGCCTGGCCAAAGAGACGGGCAACCCGGACCGCGCCACATCCTACTGGCAGGCGTTGCGAAAGCAGATTCCCGATGATGAAGAAGTTCAGACCGAGTTGATTGCGCTCTACAAGGAGACAGACAAGTGGCATCAGGTGGCCGATATCCTGAAGGCCCGTGCCGACGGTCTGGCGAAGGACCGTGTGGACGAGAAGGTTTCGTTGTATCTGGAGTTGGTCCCCATATACCGGGACAAGATGAACATGGACACGAAGGTCTCCACTGCGTACCAGGCAGTGTTGAAGATCCAGCCCGAGAACGAAGAAGCCTTCGACGCCCTTTGCTCCCATTACGAAGGGAGTGAGCGCTGGCCGGACCTGGTGAAGCTGCTGAAAGCGCGGGTTGAGACAGCGAAAGACGACGAGCAGCGTTTTGGTCTTTTCAAGCGTATTGCTGCGGTGATGGAGGGGCAATTCTCCAACGTCACGGAGGCCATCCGAGCTTACGAGGAGATGGCCCAGATTCGCCCTGAGGATCTTGAAGTCATTCGCAAACTCAAAGATCTGTATGGGCAGCGGCGGGATTGGCCCAACTACGTCGAAATCGCCAAAAAAGAGCTGGCCTTCCTGGAGGGAGACGAGCGCCTCACCAGTCTTCGAGACCTGGCCCAGCTTGCGTTGAACAACGTGCGGGATGCGGAAGTTGGGGTCGCCCTCTGGCGGGAAGTTCGAGAGGCCGATGCTGGAGACCGGGAGGCCTTCGACGCCCTGATGATGTTGTACGAGCGCGGCAAGAACTTCGAGGGGGTGGCCGAACTCCTCGAGGAGCGCATTGAATATGTGGATGTGGAAGAACGCCAGCAGCTTCTGGAGCGATTGGCCCTTATTTACGGGTCTCGCATTCAGGACATGGAGCAAGCGGCCAATTCTTGGAAGCGCCTTCTGGAGTTGGACGAGGAGAATCACCGAGCCCGGGCCGAGTTGAAGAAGATCCTGGTGAAATCCAGGGACCTGGAGACCTTGGATTGGTTTTTCCGTCGGTATGGCAGCATCAACGATTACGCCCGCACCCTGGATTTGATGGTTAAGGATGAGGAGGAGGATGTTCTGAAGATTCAGCTTCTCTTCAAGCAGGCTGGGCTCTATTTGGAGGAGGAAGGGCAAGAAGAGCGCGCTCGACGTGCGCTGGAGACGATCCTTGAGGTGGATGACCGAAACGTTCAGGCCGCCGACCGGCTGGTCCCCATTTACCGGGAGTTGGGGCGCTGGGGAGAGTTGGTCAACGCACAGGATCTGCTTTTGCGGGAGAAGGGGGATTTCCTGGACAGCGAGCGTCTGGAGCTGTTGCTGAACAAGGCCCAGGTCCACGAAGAGCGCTTGCGCCAGGTAGACGAAGCATTTTTCACGTACGTGGAAGCCTACGAATTGGATTGGCAACGTTCGGACATCGGGAGCGAGTTGGAACGTCTGGCCGCCGAGTCGGGGAACTGGAACGCTTACATCTCGGTGCTCGACAGCACTCTTGAGAAGATCGACGATGAGGCAGCTCGAGTTCCCTACCTGATTCGCATCGGTGAAATCTGGAACGAGCATATTGGCGATTTCGAGAACGCCATGTCTTATTTCTCCCGCGTCCTGAAGTTGGACAAGACCAACTTGAAGACGATGTCGGCCCTGGAGAGCCTGTACCGCAACCACGAGAAGTGGCCGGAGTTGAAGGAAGTTCTCTCGAAGCGCCTGGATGTGGACCACAACCCCGACGAGCGGTGCAGACTTCTCAGCGAGTTGGGAACTGTTTGCCGCACCCAGTTGGGTGATTCGGAAGGGGCGGTTGAGGCTTACAGGCGTCTGGTGGAAGAGTACCCCCAGGCGGCCATCGGATACGACCATCTCAGCGACGTGTTGTTGCAGGAAGAGCGTTACGACGAGTTGCTATCGCTGCTTGAAAGCCGATTGGAGACCTTGCAGCCGGAAGGTCGAGAGTTGGCGGAGCTGCTCACCGACATTGGAATGCTCTCTTACGGCGTGGAGGGGGACATCGAGAAGACGGTGGACCACTACATGCGAGCCTTGGAAGTGGACCTCGATCAAGCCCGGGCCATCAGCCTCCTCGAGGAGCTTATCTCCCACGAGGACAGTCAGTACCGGATCTGCGTGGCGTTGACCCCGGTGTACGAGCTTCGTGAAGACCTGGTCCGCCTGGCAGATTGCCTGGAAATTCAGCTCAATTGGGTAGAAAACGAAGAGAAGATAGGGCTCTTGTATCAGGTCAAGGGGCTGTATTTGCAGCTCGAGAACCTGGAAGCAGCCGCTCGCTCTGTGCGACGAACTATTCGTCTGTTGCCTGAAGACGAATCTCTTCGGCAGGAACTGGAAGACCTCGCCGAGCAGTTGGACAGTTGGAAGCCGGTTGTGGACCTGTACGCTGAGATCGTGGACGAGATCGGCGACCCCGAGCACCGTCACGAGGTTCTTCGAACCGCTGCTTCCATCCAGCACCGCAGGCTCTCCAACCGTGATGCGGCTAAGAAGTTGTACCGAAAAGTTTTGGAGGACAGCCCAGCGGATTCCATCTCCCTCTCCTCCCTTGAGGAAATCGCCATTGAAGAGGAAGACTGGGCCGGTCTGCTTGGAATCTTCGAAACTCGCCTCTCCTTGGAGACGAACTCGGACGCCCGCATTGAGGTGATGTTCTCCATCGCCAACGTGGCCCGAGAC
>CALFHQ010000637.1 GCA_937876385.1 uncultured Pseudomonadota bacterium | reverse complement strand
CTCGGGCTTGGTCCTCCTTCATTCCTTCTCCCCGGGGTGTGTGGGGAGGGTGACTACGAAGCGGCTTCCCTCTCCCACCTTCGACTCCACCCGCACCGTCCCGCCATGGGCCTCCACAAGGGTTTTCACGATGGCCAGCCCCAACCCAACCCCCTGAGTTCCCTGTTCGTGCTCACGCCCCCTCTTGAAGGGCTCGAAGATCCGCCGAATGTCCCTGTGTTCAATGCCGGGTCCTCGATCGGCAACTGAAATGCGCACGGCATCCTCCAGATCCACCGCTTCGAGAAAAATGGGGCATGGGTGAGGCGAATACTTGTAAGCATTCGTCAGAAGATTCATGACGATGGATTCAAAGGCATTCGGGTCATGCCGCACATTGGACCGGCTCTCCATCATGACATCAAAGGGGGTCTCGGGAGAAATCATCGCTCGAAACCTGGCTTCGCAGCGACCCAACGCCGGTTCCAGAGGGGACGAAACGAATCGCAACCCCTCCCTGTCTCGTGGGGACGTGCGCCAGGAGAGAAGACGCTCCACGGTGGCTTCCAACCATCGACTCTCCCGGTCAATGGCCCGGGCGCACTCCAACACCACTGCCGGATCCGCCGCTTCCCCGTCAAGCAAGAGGGCCTGGGCCGACATTCGAATGCCTGCCAGGGGGGTCTTAAGTTCATGGGAAACGTTGGAAAGAAGATCCGATTGCAGCCGGGCCGTGTGCGCTTTGGTTCCCAACCAGACCACCACGATGATGCCGCTTGCGATGGCCGTCAACGCAAAGCACAATGCCAAAATTCCAGTGACCAGTTCGAGAGAGCTTTCGCCCATGCTCATGGCGACAATCCCCAGGGCTGACGAGAGAAGCACCGGAAATAGAACGCCAGTGGACAGGAGAACCAGGGGCTTGGTCAGGCCCAAATTGACGACTCGTCTCAGTTTCCCTTTGGTACCCGGGGCTCTTGCCACGTCCGCCTCCCTGCCTCCCCCCTACCCTACGTGAGAAAGCACGTCGCTGGCAACAGCACAATGATCGCTCAGGCGAGTCTTCGTCACGTAGCCATTCCGTACACCTACCGGGTATCGCGTGTAGATGGTGTCCGGTTGCATGTGATCACCCACCGCTTTGAGGCGCCAGCTCCACAGCGTCGAAAGCCCTCTGGCAGCAAGCTTCTTTACACCATCGACACGGGAGTAGTTCAGGGTCAGATTGATCTGCAGGTCCAGTTGTTCCGCCCTGGAACGCTCGGCGTCGTTGACGGGGTGTCGACGAATCACCGCAGTCATGATTCCCCATTCCCGCAGGCGCTTTTCCATTCGCCGCTTCCGGGCGATGAGTGCCGGTTCGACAGAGGCTTTCGCCCGCAATCGACGCACCCCTCTCAAGGTCGTATCAATGACCCGCAGCATGGAACTTCCGTTGGTTTCGTAATCCGCCACAAAGGCCTTCTTGATCCACCGTTCCGGCTCGCCTCCACGGAAGGTCGGATGCCGATAGGACAAG
>CALFHQ010000636.1 GCA_937876385.1 uncultured Pseudomonadota bacterium | reverse complement strand
GGCGCTGCCGAACTTGCGCAGGTCCTGCGTAAGCTCACTTGGAGAGGAACAGAACGGTTGTTCAACGGGGAGCATCAAGATGACGATGCAGTCGTCATTCAGATGCCGGACGGGAGAGTTCTGGCTTCGACGGTGGACGTCTTCACCCCCGTGGTGGATGACCCACACACTTACGGTGCCATTGCTGCCGCCAACTCTCTGTCCGACCTCTATGCAATGGGAGCCAGGCCGGTGTTCGGGCTGTCTATCCTGGGATATCCCCCAGACCTCCTCGGTCCCGATACAGCCGCCGGGATCATCCAGGGGGCCATCGACAAATCGTGGGAAGCTGGAGTCGTAGTGGCTGGCGGCCACACAATCAAGACGTCTGAAGTTATGTTCGGACTTTCGGTGGTGGGGGAAGTCAATCCCGACGAGTTGATGACCAAAGGGGGAGCTCGACCCGGGGATCTTCTTGTGTTGACGAAACCGCTGGGAATTGGTCTTCTTACCACAGCCATAAAGAGAGGAATGCTGGAGAAAGAGGAGATTGACGCGGTGGTTCTGGAGATGATGACGTTGAACAGGACGGCCGCCGAAATCGCCGTGGCGTGCAAAGTTCGCGCCTGCACTGATGTCACCGGCTTTGGGTTCCTGGGACACCTGTCCGAGATGGTTCGAGCTTCAAAGCTGCGCGCCCACGTCTCAGCTTTGGCGGTCCCCGCTCTGGGCAGAAGCCTCGCCCTGGCTACCGACGGAGTCATCCCCGGGGGAAGCCTGGCCAACTTGGAGTTCTCGAAGGGGTTCGCCCACTTCGACCCCTCGGTACCCTACGAGAAGCGGGTCCTGCTTGCGGACGCCCAGACCTCCGGCGGTCTCATTGTGGCGGTCCCTCCCGCTTCTTATGAGCGATTCGAAGAGCTATGCAACCAACAGGAGCAGACCTTCCAACTGGTCGGTTCCTTTGAAAAGGGAGAACCTGGAATTGACGTCAGCTAAACAAGTTTGCGGGGGCAATACAACCGAATGAAGGTGCTCGGACTGCACATAGACAAGCGCCAGATATTGCTCTTTCTGGTGGATTTTATTCTGCTGATGCTGGCGCTCCAGGTGGCCTTTGTTCTGCGATTGGCACGCCCCTTCAATTTTGAGACGTTTTCCGAAATGGTGGACCGATACACCGGGGCCACAATATCCATCCTCCTGGTCCATTTCGTCTGTTTCTATGTCTTCGAGTTGTACAATACTCAACTCAATTTCCTCTCGTTTCGCCATTTGGCGAGGATTCTCCTGGCGGTCATCGTAGCCGGCCTGATTCTGGCTGTGATGTACTTCCTCCTCCCCAATTGGAGGTTCGGGCGCGGAACCCTCTCCTATCACACAGTGTTCATTTTCTTCTCGGTTGCCCTTTGGCGAGTCGCCTATTCGTTCATTCCCAGGGAGCTTGAAACCGCCGAGCGTGGTGCCATTCTGGGTGCCGGACTGGGGGCCGAGCAGCTCCTCGAAGAGCGGGGTACGCATTGGCCTGAGGAGAACGTGGAGATTGTGGCCCTTTTGGACCGCCGCAAAGAGCTTCACGGAACCACCATCGCCGGGTTGACGGTGTACGACGCCTCCAACCTGAAACAGGTGGCCAGCTCCTTGAAGCTGACTTACATCCTGCTGGCAGACGAAGGGGGATGGGACACCCGATTGCTGGGAGAAGCCCTGGACTGCAAGATTCTGGGGGTCCGAATACGAGAGATGGTGGAAGTGTACAAGCGCCTCACCGGCAAGGTACCGGTGCGTCACGTGGCCGAGCGTTATTTCCTGCTGGGCCCGGGATTCAGCTCCCAGCACAACACCTTCGAGCGAAACTTCTGGCGGGTCTTCGATGTCGCCGTCGCAGGATTGGGACTTCTGCTGGCGGCGCCTTTGATGGCGCTGCTATCCCTCATCGTGCTGATATTCAACGGCCGCCCGGTTCTGTTTGTCCAAGAACGCCTCGGACGCGATGAAGTTCCGTTTCGCCTGATGAAATTCCGCACCATGGTAAAGAATGCGGAGAGCGAAACCGGAGCGGTGTGGGCCACCCAGGACGATCCCCGTGTTACACGGCTGGGTCGTATACTCAGACGCAGCCGCCTGGACGAGCTGCCGCAGCTCATCAACGTCTTGACCGGAGAAATGAGCATCGTCGGTCCCCGCCCGGAGCGGGAAGAGTTCGTCAAGCAGCTCAAGAAGGAGATTCCTTTCTACTCACTTCGGTTCTCGGTGCGCCCAGGACTCACAGGGTGGGCCCAGGTGAACTACCGCTATGGAGCCTCGGTGGAAGATTCCATGGAGAAACTCCAGTATGAGCTCTACTACATTCAGGAACGTTCCCTCCTCCTTAATGTAGCGATTCTTCTCAAGACCGTGCAGGTGATGTTGCTGAAGCCGGGAAGTTGACCGGAAGCAGATTCCCCCATACAATGACGAGGTTCGAGAATCCAACGAGGGAGGAGACTGTGAAACGGGGACTGCTGGCACTGACCATTGCCCTTCTGGGCTGCTCCCAAAGCCCTCTCGGGGGAAAGGAGCCGACTGCGCGCTTGCAGAACCTTGCTTGCGTCGCTGCCGGGGAAACCATTACCTTCGACGGCTCCACCTCATCGGACCCGGACGGGAAGCTCATCAAGTATGCTTTCACCATCGGACACAATGCCCCGACACTTGTGCTGCCATATTCCAAGGTGAAGTACGTCTTCCCGAAAGCCTCCAAGGAATATGGATTGTACTATCCGGTTCCGGTGACCCTGGAGGTAACCGACGACGACGGCAATCGAAGTTTCGCCTACTCCCAGGTTTATGTGGTGGATCAGCCTCAACAGTGCGAAGCGCTGAATACCCAACTGGACATCACCACCCAGGACGTCGTGGAAGAGGTTGTCCTGCAGGACGTTGTGGAAGATGTTGAGGACGACATCGACATTCACCCCACCGACATCGCTCCCCAGGACGTCGATGTGGATATCGTCTCCCCCGACGTCATTGTGGATATCAAGCCGGACTTACCCCCTGGAGACTGCATCAAGTTCGACGGTCCCTTCCACGTCGAGATCTTCTGTCTGGGCTTGAAGGAAGCGGAAATCGACCTGGACCTCTACGTCACCCAAGAGTGCGTGGTCAAGGATGACTTCGGCATCATTGAGGGAACCATCGACGGCTCCGAAATCAGCGTCTCGGCCCCCCTGTATCCAGAGATCGGAATTGAAGAGTGCAGCGGGCCCATCGACAACCCGACGGATTTTGCCCTGGAGTGTGCCACAGGGTGCACGGCCGTTTTCATGATGCTCTTCCCGGACAACTGAGCCGAACGGCTCCCCCTCTAGGCCTTCTGCTCCCCATTCCCCCTTGATGCGACGTTCTCTTTTTTGACCGCGGCCCTGGCGCAATCTACAATAGCAATCGTCATTTTGTGTGAGGTGTGTCCTTGAGACGGCGACGTGTCATTTTGTTCCTGGTACTCCTTAGCCTTCCTGTGGCGCTGGCGGCGTGCGGTGGGGGTCAGTACAGGGAACTGCTGTCTCGAACCGAGCAGATGCAGTCGGAACTGGCTCAAATCAAGGCATCCAACGCCAACACGATGGTGATGATGGAGGATATCCAGAACAAGTTGCTTCTCCTGGAAGATCAGGTGGAGACCAACCGGACCCTCATCGGGCGTGCATCCGCTGCCCAACCCCAACTCCCAGTCGTTCGGCTGAGGCCGGAGCACAACGGCGGGGGAACCATCCGCATCGAGGAATCCGACCCCAACTCCGAGCATGACGGTCCCGGCTCCTTCACCATGGAGGAAGTGCCGGCGGTGAAGTTCCAGAAGTTGGAGGAGGGAATGACCGTCGGTCGGACTGAGGAGGTCAAGCCCCCCCGGACCACCAAACGGCGCTTCGATTCCAGACCCATCGAGCTTTACAAGCAAGCGTATGAGTTTGTGAGGGAACACCAGCACGCCGAAGCCATCGAGGCCTTCGAGGCGTTTCTGGACCAATACCCCGACCACGACTATGCAGACAACGCGATGTACTGGATGGGCGAGGCCTACTATGACTCACAGAACTACGAGAAGGCGTTGAGCTGCTTCGAGAAGGTGATTCAGCTCTACCCCGATGGAAACAAGGTCCCGGATGCCATGTTGAAGCGTGCCTTGTGCCTGTTCAACCAGGGACACAAAGAAGGTGCCGTGGGTGCAATCGGTCAGTTGGTTGCGCGTTATCCCACCACCAGAGCGGCAGGGATCGCCAAAGAGAAATTGAAGACAATGCGCTGAGGGAGGCGTTTCAATGAAGGCCAAATTGCTCATCTTCATGGCAGCAAGACTGTTGATTTGCTGCGTACTTCCCTCCCCGGTCTATGGTCAGGACTACGAGCCCGATATCGTGACAACCTACCCTGCCATCACCGGAGAGCGAATCTACATCGTGGAGGAAGGGGACACCCTCTGGGACATCTGCAACCAGTTCTTTGATGACCCCCACTTCTGGCCGACCTTGTGGGCCTTCAACCCGCAGATCACCAACCCCCACTGGATTTACCCCGGGGACTTCGTCATCATCGTGCCTAGAAACATGCTCGACAGAGGACCCGCCTTCGTCTGGGCTCGTTCTCGATACACGCAAAAGCCCAAAGAAGTCACCGT
>CALFHQ010000635.1 GCA_937876385.1 uncultured Pseudomonadota bacterium | reverse complement strand
ACTGAAGGTCTTTTGAAGGCTTCTGGCCAGGAGCACTGCTCCAACGATTCTTCCCTGGACTTCTATTGGTGCAGCGGCCACTTGGAGGGCTCCCAGAGTATTGTGGACGGTGGTTCCACGGACGGGTTGTCCTCTCAGCGGGGCGGTGCACAATCGCACCAGCGCTGATTCCTCGGTGAGCTCCTCGTTGGTGCTGACCGGTTTGAGGTTGGCGTCCACCACCAGGATCGCATCCATGGGCAGGTTGCCTTCCATCTTCCCTTTGAACCGTGCGGTGATGTCTTGAAGCCGTTGCCGGTCGGAGTTTTCCAGCGCTTCGGCCAGGTCTGGGCGGGCAGCAAATGCTTGCGCCGAGGCCAGGAGGGAGCGTGATACGACGTCCTGATAGGCTTCGTATCGACTGATGTGTTTGCTGAGATAGTCCCCTCGTGCTGCTGCGTCCCTGAGTTTGAAATACAGGACCGTGATGGTGGACCCAGTTGTCAGGGCCAGCAGAGAGACCAGGGTGATAATGATTCGCCGTCTCAGGCTGAAGAAACCGCCCATTTGGACACCTCGCCTGTGTTTCCAGACAGAGTACCACAGGGGGTGGTCCATCACCAAGATTTTGGTTTACCTTTGAAAGTCCGCTTCTATAATGACTCTGTGACTCCCCCTTGCGGTCGGGTGGTTGGGATGTTGGATGGCGTTGTGTTGCCGGTCGCTGGTTTGTGAGACGAGTTTGTACGGGAGGTTTGAACCGGTATGAGGGAGCGTGGAATCGGAGCGAAACTGGACAAAGCGGCAAGGGAGCGAGAGCTTCTTCCGTTGCTCAAGCAGTTCGCCAATGCAGGGGTTCAGTTTTCGACCATGGACATCGACGCCGAGTTCTACATCGGCCGTGATGTGGATGGGTTGGTTCCCTTTGTTATTGTCGGACGGTTGATGCTGGGTCTGGGCGAACCTCTGAGCGCAGCCGAGGACCAGCGGGGTTTGGCCGAGGAGTTTATGTGGTTTGCGAAGCGTCGTGGGAAGGTTCCGGCATTCTTTCCGGCCTCTCAGGAGTTCTTCGATGCCATGGCGGACTTGGGATTTGGTGGCGTTGAGACGGCCAGGGAGTCGTTTTTCCGGCTGGATTTTGTGGATTGGGACGACCCCAACATGGTGACTTTGCGGGAGGAGGCTGAGACTGTCGAGAAGCAGTGGTCTCATCGGTGGATGACGGGGAAAGAGTTGGGATCTGAGGGTGCGGCTCGTTTGTCTCAGTTGGAGCGCGGTTGGGGTGGCCCGGTGGGGACTCCCCCCATCGTTCCGCTGTTTGTGGGGCAGCCGGAGACGGCGTTGGAGAGTCGTTTTTTCTCCATGTGGCTTGCTGAAGGGTCCCCGGTGGGGTGTGTCTCGATGGTTCCCCATGGCGACGGAAAGACGTTGTCAGTGGAGGAGTTGTTTTTGGATCGGGATATCGATTTTGCTCTGGCCGGCGGTTTGCTTTTCCGTACGTTGGAGTGTGCCCATCAGAACGGTTGGGAGTCCTTGTCGCTGGGGCCGATGGTTTTCGAGACTACCCCTCGAGGAAGTCTGGAGGGGTTGCCTCCTGACAGCGAATTCCCGATGGTAGCCAGCGTCTTTACATGGGTTTTGCGTCATGTTCCGGCTTTGGAGCAGGTTCGCAACGCGCAGCGCCTGAAGCTGTTGTTGGTGCCTCAGGAGACTCGGTCGCTGTATTTGATGTTTCATCCGGCGAGACCGACGGCGGACTTGTTGTTGAACTTCGTCAAGGCCATCTTCCCCGGTTTGAATTTCAAGGGGATGGTGCAGGAAGTGTGGTTTGCGTTTGCGAGTCGATTGATGCAGAAGCGGGATGCCACAGAAAATGAGGAGTAGTTGTATGAAGAGAGTGAGCTCTGTGCTGTTGTTGGCGTGTTGTTTGGCGATGGTTCCCACGAGAACGGGTGACGCTGCTGAGGTTCGGTTCGCCACCTCGGTGAACGCCAACTTCTTCTGGATCATCGACCAGATTTCCCAGTGGGAGCCGGAATACACCGACCCGGCCTTTCGTGCTTACTGGATGAGCAAGTTGAAGTTCAATCCAGAGGACGCCAAGGTGCTCCACGCCTACGTGACCATGCGACGGCGCTTGGCCGATCTGGAATCTCCTGAATACAAGCGGGTGCCCACCCCGGCGGAGTCGTTGTTTGGTCGTGCGGGAGTTCTCCCCCACGAACGCTTTCTGGTGGCTTTTGTGAACACGGAGAACGTGGACCAGGCAGCGGCGCTGCTTCGATTGGCTCCGGAAGATTCGGCTACTTTGAAGCGAACGCTGATTCACTTTGCCCGGAAGATCCAGCCTCATTGGAAGGAAGAAGTGGGACACCTCAAGCAGTTCACCGAGACTGCCAACGGGTTGGCCGTGGTGGCCATGCCTGGGGACTATGTGGATCAGGTGCGGCGTTTCTTCGGACTTCAGGGAAACCAGGGGGCATCGGTTCGAGTGAACGTACTGTGGGCTCCAAACGGAACGATGTTGCCGACTCATGTGGGTCCAGACATCCTCCTTCCGGTGGCCAAAGAGCACGTGGCGTCGGACTTGTCGGTGTTGCGTCAAATGGGGATGGCTCTTCGGCAGGTCTCTGCCTTTCTGCTCTCGAGCATGCCGGAGGATGTGCTCCTCCGGGCGGGGCGACGTCTGTTGGCGGAGTGCGGCTACTTGAACCCCGACAATTCGGATGTGGTGAAGGATGCGTTGTTGGCGGCATTGGGAGAGATGTTCTTGCGGGAGCGCTTCCCGGATCTCGCCAACAACACCCTGATTATTCCTTACGACAATCGATTGGAGTACCCCTACGCTGCGGATGAACTGGCTCGTCGTTTCATTCAGATTCTCCCGGGCATTCTGGACAATGGGAGGCCCTTCTTCCCCGACTTTGTGGACCGGGCCATTGAGGAGCACAAGAAGCTGTTCCCTCCCGTGCCTCGGTACTTTGCGTATACCGGCTTGCTGCTGGCCGACTCCGACGTACAATACCTGTTTGGGGGATTGTTCCGCTCGGTGGACCGGGTGGAGTTCGGGTTGGATGATGTGCAAGGTTTCCTTGCTCGACATGCCAAGGAGCCCGGGCGTACGGCGTTTGTTGTGGTGCGTGCGAAGGACGAAGGGAAGATGTGGGACGTTCTCAAGGGGATGAACGCATGGCGTGACCTTTCCAAGGAGATTCGGAAGTTGAAAGGGAAGGATTTCATCTACCCGTTGTATCTCCAGGGGCGTGGACCAATTTTCGTGATTCGATGCGATACTGTGGACGGACTCCGTCGAGGGTTGCTGGAGCTCTTCACTTTGAAGAGTATGCCCCAGGGACCTCTGGTATTGCGGTAGAGGCTTATGGAAGACACAAGAAAGACGCACATTCTGGTAATCGACGACAGCGATGCATCCCGAGAGCTTCTGGTGGAGTTGTTGGAAGCGGAGGGGGATTACATCGTCCATGATGCGGTGGATGCCCGGTCCGGTTTCGCGCAATTTCAGGAGCACGACGTGGAGTTGGTGCTGTTGGATGTGATGTTGCCTGACGAGAGCGGTTTCAATCTGTGCAAGCGGATGAAGAGTGCTCGGGCTGGATTCCTGCCGATTATCATGGTCACGGCTTTGAACAGCGTTTCGGACAAGGTTCGAGGTTTGGAAGCTGGGGCAGATGACTTCATCACGAAGCCCATTTTGCGTGAGGAGTTGTTGGCTCGTTCGAGGAGCCATTTACGGACCAAGCGGATGGTGGACCGAGTGGATCGGTACCGGGAGGAGCTGTCTCGCTTCAACCAGCGGCTCCAGGAAGAAGTTCACATGAGAACTCGGCAGCTTCAGAAAACCATGGCAGAGTTGAAGCGTGCCAAAGAGGACGTGGAGTTGACTCGGGTAGAAATTGTGGAGCGCCTGGGAATCGCCTCAGAATATCGAGATGAGGAGACGGGGCGGCATGTGCAACGGATGAGTCGATTCGTGTACGAGTTGTCTCTGGCCTACGGGTTGCCCGAGGAGACAGCGGAGATTTACCGTCTGGCTGCTCCCATGCATGACATTGGAAAGATGGGGGTGCGGGACTATGTCTTGCTGAAGCCCGCCCAACTGGAAGAAGGGGAGGTCGAGCTCATCAAGCAGCACACCATCATCGGGGCACGGATTCTGGCCAATCCTCGCACGGAGTTGATGGTCATCGCCCAGCAGATGGCACGTAGCCACCATGAACGGTGGGACGGTCAGGGCTACCCGGATGGATTGCGAGGAGATGCGATTCCGCTCCCGGCTCGAATCTGTACGGTGGCGGATGTGTTTGACGCGGTGACCTCCGGGCGGGTATATCGTCCAGCTCCAATGTCGGTGGAGGAAGCGGTGGAAGAGGTGAACCGGGGAGCCGGGTCCAGGTTCGATCCCAAGGTGGTGGAGGCATTCTCCCGGAGCATCGACCGATTGGTCCAGGTATTCCGCGAGGTGGAAAAATGGTAGACTGTTGGGCGGAGGCTCGAAAGCAGATGAATGAGACTCGACCCGATGGCGTATTTCGCGTCTTTGCTCTGTTGGCAGCGGTGGCCTTGTTGGCCACTGCGTGTCCTCAGAAGAAGGTCATCACGTGCAAGGCAAATGAGGCCTTTGATCCGGTGAAAGGGGTTTGCTATCCCTGCCCGGCGGGGACGAAAGTTGACAAGAAGACGGCCAGTTGCGTTCCAGACAATTCCGTCGTGGACGTCGTGGAAGTGGACACATTTGTTCCCGATGTGGTGGATGACGAGGGCAAAGACGTTGTGGACTTGACCGACGGATTGTCCGACATGGACACCGAAGAGTCGGACGGTGTTGTCGCCCCCGACGAGGTCGCTGCGGAGATTGTCCCCAGTGGCGCCATTGGAAGTGCCTGCAACATGGACGGAAACTGCATTGGGGATTGGACTTGCTTCGATTGGCCTGGTGGCTACTGCATCCAATCGGACTGCTCCGACGAGAAGGATTGCCCCGAGAATACCCACTGTCTCCCGTTGCTGGAGAACTCCCAGGCGTGCTTCCAGGAGTGCAGCAGCATGGCCGAGTGTCGAGATGGATACGGCTGCAAAGGGTTGACGGGGATTGACGGAATTACGCAATACATCTGCCACCCGCTGGGAACCCAGAATCTCCCACTGGGATCGCCGTGTACGGGGCCTGCTGTTTGTGCCGGCGAGTTGGGGTGTGTTTCCCTGGGACCGGCCAGCATGTGCACTTTGACAGGATGCAGTTCTTCTGACCCGTGTCCCGAAGGGGCAACTTGCACCATTC